>NZ_JBFRVF010000033.1:0-93909 GCF_041475025.1 Vibrio sp. 10N.222.49.C12
ACCTCCCTCGGTAATCACACCTACTAAAAATCCCCTCCTAGCCTCCCCTTAATCAGTATCTACAATCCATTGTGGTTCGTAGAAAGGGGAGGAACTGAATACAGATCGTTACATGTGCAGTTACACATTCAGCGCTAAAGAAGGTTCTCCCCCTCGGTCGTCAATCTAGAGGGGGGATAAACTTAATTGGAGGGGGAGTTAGAGGGGGTGGGTGTTCGAAATCAGCCCGAACGCACAGGATATCAATGCTCTCAATTCAGAAAAACATTACGCTTCACCCAAAAGATTGGAATGCCTAAGCGTTCCAATTTTAATATCTGATTTACCTACGCCGCCTAGTGCACCGAATCATAAATCAATGTGCTTCTTCAGCTCTTAACCAAAACTCGGACAGGTCTTCAAAAAGGTCATCGTTATCTAAGATGCTCAAATGGGTTTCGTTGTAGCCGAGGATTTGTGACGCGTGGAGTTGGGCTGGGCGCGACAATTGGCTTGATAAATTGATCACACCATCGTTGCTGTTGGTATTAAATAGGTCGCCCGAGTTATAACCAAAGGCTAAAAAGTGGGGAATGTGAATCTTACTGCTGTCAATTAATAAGTCAGCGATAAATTTCCCGTCTGGATTTAAATCAGCCCATGCCGGCATTACTACGGGAGAGTACTCGACCCCTTGTTTAGCAGACTCGACACCACCAAACGGCGAAGATATGGTGGCTACGCTGCTTACAAAATCGCATAGCTGCCCAATACGGCACTGGCGAAGACTGTTGGTGGCGACAAGCCCGCCCATACTATGTGCCACAACATGTAATTGTTGGATTTTGTATTCCGTTAACACCGTGTGCATGAGGTTATTCAGGCCTTTGGAGTTCAAAGCCAGAGACAAGCCTGAAGGATAGTTAAAGACCCAGATCTGATATTTAGATTGGTCGACTTTTTCAATCAGTGGGGCAAAATCTAACGCAGTGGCGTTGATGCCATGCACAAACAAGATCGGGATTTTGTTTGGGTCGAACTCTGACAGAAAGTAGAGCCTAGCGTTATCTTCGAGCAAAAAGGTCAGCGGCTGCCACATGCCGAGTTTGCCATTTTTTCTGTCAAAAGGTGGAGCTTCCAAGCTCACGACTGTGCCTATGTCGATCAAATCCAATTCGATTTTTAACAGTGAAGGTAGTGAACGATCAACAAACGCTCTTGGGGCTTCACTCTCATTAACCGTTAGTGAGACTTCTATTGTTGATCTGTCTTGGTGATCACGTAGGTTGATTACACTGAAAGCTTCATCGGCTTGTAGGGTAAGGTCTTGATTCTTATCTTCAAAGATAAGTAGGTAGTGGATGTTATTCGATACATGTAAGTGAATACTGTCACTGTCTATGATGCCATCGTAGCCATCAACCTCGCCTTTGTTAATGTCTTTGATTTGTTCAATCACCACGGCAGAACCGGAGGCATGTTGATTCAAGGTAACCATGTATTGATTGGTTATGGAGTCGATGGCTTGTATCTCATTAGATAGATTTCTAAAGTTACCGCACCTGACAGCAGTGAACTGAGTAATAGCACTGTGCTGATTAAGCGTGCAGTAAGTAATAGCTTCATTCTAATTTCATCCTTATCCCACCCCGATTTATCCATAAATCAATAACCTGAGTTTAATAGTAGCAATAAAACAGCGCTTAATAAAAAGGCAAGCAAACGACTATAAAGTTCGCTTGCTTGCCTGAGAGGTTTCATTACTTAGTGAGTATATTGAACACTAAAGCGTGTTTTTATATACCTTGCCGTCTTTCATGATCAGTTTTTGTGTCTCTGTGTTTGCCACACAAGCAACACTTTCCAGTGGGTTGCCATCGATGATCAATAAGTCGGCATACACGCCTTCAACGATCTGACCTAACTTGCCTTCTTGGTATGGGTGTTGGTAGGTCGACATTTCGAACAAGCGACCACAGTTTGATGTCGCCATGCGAAGCGCGGTGATGGTATCGAATACTTGCTCAATCGCACCAAGTTCATTCAATTGTGTCGCGTGAACGTTGGTTTCACCCACACAGTCAGTGCCAAAATCGATGTTCTGGATGTCGTATTTCTTAATCAATTCTGCCGACTTGAACATGGCTTTACCCACGCGCTCTGTTTTGCGATATGTCTCTTCGTTTGGCAGTGGGATCTTACGCTCTGCAATCAATGAAGAGGTAAAGTAAGACGGGATCACCCAGATATCTTTCTCTTTAATTATCTCGGCAATGTCGTCGTCCATGATAGTCGCATGTTCGAATGACATCACGCCCGCTTCAGCGGCTCGGCGCAGCGACATAAGTGCCGTAATCTGAAGCGGCATCAACCGCAGCTTTCATCTCTTCAGATGTGAACTGCAATGTGTCTAGCGGATCAAACGTTGAAGATGCGCCACCACCCGCCATGATCTTGATTTGGGATGCGCCCATAAATAGCTGTTCGCGAACCGCTTTTAAGACTTCTGAACGACCATCTGCCACTTTCATTGCGCCAAGCTTCCTCATAGGTGAGTCTTCATGGCCGTTTGCTAAACGCTCTTGTGCTTGGTTTTGACGGTAATCGGAGTGACCACAGGTTTGTGAGATAGCTGCCATTGAAGGCAGAATACGTGGGCCAGTGGCATAGCCGTTGTCGATACTGGTTTTTAAGGCCAAGCGTGTTACCTGCTACATCACGAATGGTGGTAAAGCCACGCATTAACATCTCTTCAGAAATCTTTGCTGAGCGAATCGCCACTTCTTCACGCGTCATGGTATCAATGACATTGAATGGTGCAGATAAAGTGATATGAACGTGCGCATCAATCAGGCCTGACATGACCGTGCCACCTTGAGCATCAATCGTTTCATCGGCAATCGTTGGGTCAATCTCTCCAATCTGAGTGATCAAGTTATCTTCGATGAGGATTGATACGTTCTCGATTAAGTTGTTATCAACACCGTTAAATACGTTCGCGTTAGTGATTAGTTTTTTCATAATCTGCACCTTTTGGAAATGAGTGTGTGTCGCTGATGGAGTCATCTTATGGGGCGCAGCATTTGAAGAATGGCCATTTGGTGACAGTGGTGAATTGGGCGTGTTTTTGCTATTGCTATAAGAGAGGCAAAGGGGATTTTTGTCGAATCATTAATTTGAGGAATGAATGTTGGCGATGTCATGAAATGGTAAGTTTTGCTTCGATTCGAACGCTAAGATGTATTTCAAATCAAGGCGACTTATCAAATTAGATTAGAGAGAGACAGAATGACTAAATCAGACAAAGTTTACGGGTTCAACACACCACAACGTCTATTCGTAGGTTACACGTTAGCCGTGCTGGTGGACTTAGTAGTGCTTAACTTCTTCGATGAGTACTGGGACTTCGTCAACATTGAGTCTTTCACTATCTCTTTGATTGCGGCGTTGTTGTTGCAGCTATTATTGAAGCTCTCTATTGGTTTAGAGCACAAGATTGCTGAACACTTCAAAAGCAAGCCGGGCACTGCACCTAAGGTGTACCGAGCAATCACCACTTACATTATCTTGGTGGGCTCAAAATTCGTGATGCTAGAAGCGATTAACCTTCTGTTCGGAGATAAGGTGAGTTTTACAGGACCTTGGGGCGGCGTGGTTGCTTTCTTCGCTGTGGTATTTACGATTCTGGTTGCTGAAGTGATTGTATCGAAGATCTACTTTGCTCTGGATGACAAACAAGATTCACATGTGAAAGCGCTTAAAGAGACCAACGCGTAACAGAACTAAAATACAGATGTGAATAACAGACGAGCCAGTTGAATAAGCTGGCTCGTTTTCGTTTGAGTTGCGATAACCAATTCGATACGCGAATTGGCGCTATTTTTCGTAAACCACGTTCCCGCGTAACACCGTCATCAACACCTGAGTTTTGGCGATTTGTCTTGCTGACACTGTGGTGATGTCGCGGTCGAGAATGGCGAAGTCAGCGGATTTTCCTACCTCAATAGAACCTGTTACGTCTTCAATCCCAAGACTTTTGGCGGCATTGAGCGTGTAAGCGTCGATGGCGGTATAGATATCGGTTAGGCCGGTTTTGCCCATGATTAAGCTGTTCGCGATGCCGACCAATGGGTTGATGTCGTGTACGTTCCAATCACTGCTTAAGGTGATATTGGCGTCGGTCTTGAGTATTGCATCGAGGTTCATCATGGCTTTGGCACGGCGAGCACCAAGGAAAGCTTCGGCCCATTGGTGTTGATGCCTTGCAACGTAATCAGAGCCAACTTGGAAATCTGCAGTTACATCTAACTGGCGAAAGCGTGGCACATCTTCATCATTGATTAATTCGACATGGGTTAGGGTGTAGGGTTTGGTTGAACCTTGTTTGCGAATACTTTCTATCGCATCAAGAGATTCACGAACCGCTCCATCACCAATCGCATGAATGTGGGCGCTAAAGCCGATTTTCTCGAGCGCAGTTAACCATTCTTTCATTTGTTCTGGCGGAATATAGTTCAAGCCATTAGGAGACTGGGGTAGATAAGTATCTAAGTAGGGCGCGAGTGTTTTGGCGGTGCCATTGATAAAGATGCCATCACTGTACATTTTCACCTGATCGACAAGTAACAGATGGCTTTTATCGTCGGAATGCATTTTCTCAAAGACTTCTAATTGAGAAGACATCACCATCGATGGGTACACCCAAGGGCGTAGTGATACTCGCGCCGTTAAGTCTTGATTTTGCTCGGCCTCTAGCCAAACGTCATACCAACCTCGTTTCCAATACATGCGACCGTCGCCAATGGTGGTGATGCCGTGGGTTGCCGCTTCCTCAAGCCCGAACATTAAGCCTTGGTAGCTTTGCTCAAACAGTTCACTTTGGCTATTCCAAGCCATCTCCATCACTTGATCGCCAGCATTGTCTAGCAAGATGCCATTGAGCTTGCTGCTGTCTTGGTCTTTTAAATAAACACCGCCTTGTGGGTCTGGAGATTGTTGGCTGATTCGAGCGATTTTTAGTGCTTTTGAGTTGACCCACATCGAGTGTGAAGTCTGCTCCATAAGCACCACGGGGCGATTAGGGAAGACACTGTCGATGATCTCTAGTGGCGTGTAGTCAGAGTCGCTATCGAGCGTCGCTTCCAAAGAAAAACCATAGCCCATAAGCCAACCTCTGCCATCGGTATCAGCATTGATCTTACACGCTTCTAAGTAGGGGATTTGCTCTTCTAACGTTGCTTCAGAGTCGAGTTCACAATTGCCACCCAGCTCTGAGGCGGCTTCAAACACATGGTTATGGTTATCAATAAATCCCGGAAGGACAAAGGCATTGTCTAAATCAATGACATCAGTGCTTTGCCCTTGAAAAGTTTGCGCCTGTGATTGGTTACCAATGAAGATGATCTTGCCTTTGTGGGTAACGATCGAGTCCGACTCACGATGCCCGTATATATCTGCATTGGTAAATATCTGGTCTGCACTTTGGCTTTGAACTGCTGTTTGTGTTTGAACTGCTGTTTGCGCTTGGACAACGGTGTTGGCTTGTGCAAGAACCGGCGCTGCGGCAGTTAAGCTTGCGAGTAATGCTATCCATGCAGTGCGTGGCAGAGTGAGCTTTTTGTTCATTATTATGTCTTCCATGTTCCACTGTTTAATAAGTATAGAAAGCGAGTGGCGAGAATCATATCGTGAATTTTTAATAATAAAGTGTCCTTGGTTGCTCTCTTGTTTGAATGTAATTCCAGTGCCTTTTGAGGTGGTTGTGGGAATACAGCTCGTCAATAAAGGATTGCGAATCCATTCGCAGACTAAACAATTCACATAAGGTTCTGAATAAATTACAGTTAAGTGAGCTATAAAAATGGATTTAACGTATTACCAAGGATGTAAGTTTATGTTTTCAAGAGACTTACTCGCATTACTAATAAAAACAAGTCGAGGTTAGGATGAAAAAAATATTATTGCTGCTTAGCGTGATCTTATTGGGTGGTTGTGTTGGCATGCCCGAAACGGTAAAGCCTGTTCAACAGTTTGAGTTGGAACGATACCTAGGGAAATGGTACGAAGTGGCTCGTTTGGATCACTCGTTTGAGCGTGGCTTAGACAACATCAGCGCTGAATACAGCCTTCGTGATGATGGCGGCGTGAAGGTGATTAACCGTGGTTATTCGGCGGAAGAAGGTGAGTGGAACGAAGCGGAAGGAAAAGCGTACTTCGTTGAGGGCTCTGAACAAGGCTATTTGAAAGTGTCTTTCTTTGGCCCTTTCTACGGCGCTTATGTCGTGTTTGAATTAGACAAAGAGGGCTACCAATACGCGTTTGTTTCTGGGCCCGACACTGATTACTTATGGCTACTCGCAAGAACGCCTGAAGTCGCACCAGAAGTGATGGAGAAGTTTAAAGCCATGTCGAAAGAGCGTGGCTTCAATACCGATGAGCTGATCGTTGTGGAACATACCCAATAAACCGATCGCTGTTATTGCTGAGAGTGACTGATGATTGATAAGGCACAGAGGATGAATTTCTCTGTGCCTTTTTTATTCAAAGATAGAGCTACAATTAACGAGGCTGGTTGCCGTTCAAGAATAGCGCGACACATTCGCGAGTGTAGTGAAGCCTTTCTTCTTCGGATTCTCCGCTATCGTGACCGAAGAATGACCAATACGCCGATTTGCCGTGAAACATCAGCAACAGTTGGCGTGCTGCAATGACTGGTGAGCTTGATGTCGACAGTGTGAGATCACCAGAGTCTATTTTCGACTGCAAATAATCAGCAAGTAATTTGGTGGTTTTCTGAGGCCCAGTTTCTAAATAGATAGAGGCGATCTCTGGGTGCGTGTTGGATTGGCTCACAGCATTTTGAAAGGTCTGTCTGGACTGCTCATCAAGTAACAAATCTTGAAACTTCACACCAAACTTCACCAATTCGTCTTCCAAAGTGGCATTCATATCAAAAGCAGAAGGGCTGAGTTCGCGCTCGGCACACTTAGTTTGCATGCAGGTTTCGAAAAGCTCGTCTTTGTTTTTAAAGTGAGAGTAGACCGTTTGCTTGGAAACGTTCGCTGCTTTGGCTATTTGATCCATATTGATCTTGAAGCCATGTTCAGAGAAAAGTTGGCTGGCTGCGGTTAAGATCTGCGATCTCTTCTGTTCACTCTTGATGATTTTTGTCACGTGCTTGCTTCTCGTTACTTGGTGTTGGGTCGTTACCTAGCTTGTCTCTTTGCTTAGTGCCTATTGATACTCCGCTATAGGTGTCTCATTTGGCGCTAAGCATTATGCTTTTTGTGATGGTTTTATCAAACACTAACCATGAAACTTATTTTTAACATAATCAAACTAGACAGTCTAGTTTGGTTTGGTTAGTCTAAAAAAAGAACATGATTGAGTACTGCATAGGAACAGTGAGTATGTATAAATTGATGAAGGGAAGTGCGGTGGCGTTGTCTCTATCGGCTTTTCTTGTTGGATGTGGCGAAAAGGAACAAGCCCAAGAGTCGGTTGATTCAACCGCTGAAACGGCTTCGAGCGTCCAAACCATTTTAACTGTAGAAACGATGGCCTTGGCGCTGTCTTCCTCTTATGCAGTGCAGCGTGAATATGTGGGTGTGGTTAAGGCGGGTCAGCAGGCCAATTTAGGTTTCGAGTTGGCCGGAAAAGTAAATGCGATTTTAGTGGATGTCGGTGACACAGTAACCGAAGGTCAACCGTTAATCCGGTTAGATACTCAATTGCTGCAGACTGAATCTAGCCAATTGAAAGCACAAGCCGAAGAAGTGAAAGCTCAACTGAGTCTTGTGGCCGCGAACTTAAAGCGTCAGCGCTCATTGAAAGCAAAAGGCTTCAGTGCTGAGGCGGAAATTGATTCGTTAACCAGTGAACAGCGCGTATTGCAGGCGAACTTGTTGCGCATCGATGCATCGGTAAAAGGCAACGAACTGAAATTGGTGAAGTCGACAGTGCTTGCGCCTTATTCTGGAACCATCGCGACGCGCTTTGTTTCGCTCGGAGATGTGGTGAATGTGGGTAATCCAACTCTTACACTGCTCGCTTCTGAGGGCAAAGAGGCCTTCATCGGTATTCCTGCTCACCAAATGCAAAAAGTCACCTCACTTTCTTCGCCTAACATCCGAGTTGGGAGAACAGATTATGCCGTGGAGCTATTGAATCCGGGCGCAATGGTTGACACACAGTCTCGCAGTGTCGGTTTGCGTTACTTGTTTCCAGAACAATCGTCGGTGTTAGAAGGGCAACTTGCCTATCTGAAATTTGATGAGCAGATTGATGACCAAGGCTACTGGGTGCCATTAACGGGTTTGATTGACGGCCTACGCGGTGTGTGGAACATCTTTGTGATTGGTGAAGACAACAAGGTCGAACGTCGAAGCGTTCAGGTGTTGTTTGCTAACAATCAACAAGCGTACGTAAGTGGGGCGATTGAAGACGGTGAACAGGTCATCGCCAGTGGTTTACATCGCTTAGTTCCGGGCCAAATCGTGAAACCAGTCAGTGCGGCTGAGTAGGTAATAGTATGAAAATAATAGAGACTATTTCCAACACTCGACTGCTTATCTTGATGACCGCGCTGCTGATGGTGAGTGGTATTTCGGCGTTCATGACGTTGCCACGTGCAGAAGACCCAGTAATCATCAACCGTTACGCGAACATCACAACCAGCTTCCCCGGCGCCAGTGCCGAGCGTGTTGAAACCTTGGTTACTGAGGTAATCGAGAACAAGCTGCGTGAGCTGAGTGAAGTTAAATTGGTGAGTTCAACCTCTAGGCCGAGCGTATCGATTGTCACGCTAGAATTGAATGACACCATCACCGAGCCAGAACCCGTCTGGTCCCAAGCTCGCGACAAGTTATCTGATATCGAATCCATTTTGCCTGCGGGTGCTCAATCGCCTGATCTCGATAGCGACCATACCTATGCTTTCACGACCATCGCATCTCTAACTTGGTCTGGTGCAGGCGAGCCTGATAGGTTAACGCTGGGCCGTTATGCCAAAGAGCTCGCCAAGCGACTAAGAACTTTGTCGGGTACTGAATTCGTTGATGAATACGGGATGCCGCAAGAAGAGATTCAAATCAGTTTACGTACGGCCGATGCCGCTGCTCTAGGGCGTTCAAGCGCCAATATCGCTGAATCGCTCGAAGGGGCAGACGCCAAGAACTCGGCGGGTGAACTGGTCAGTGCTTATTCTCGCTTTGGCTTAGAAATTAAATCTGAACTGGATTCCATTGAACGCATTAAGCAAGTGCCAATAGCCACTGATAGCAATGGTCACATCATCCGTATGGAAGACATTGCTTCTGTGAAACGTGGTGAGAAAACCCCACAAGACCAGATTGCCATTATTGATGGTGAGCCGGGTGTGATTGTCGCGGCAAGAATGCACCCTGATCTGCGAGTCGACAACTGGACGTCGCGAGCTAATGCTCTGATTGGTAAATTTGAGCAAGAGTTACCAAGTAACGTTAAGGTGACGGTGCTCTTTAATCAGCAAGGTTATACCGAAACTCGCTTAGACGATTTAGGCAAAAGCTTGATGATCGGTTTCGGTCTGATTTTGATTGTGTTGTTTGTCACTTTAGGCGTGCGTGCCGCGATCTTAGTCGCCATTTCTCTGCCGTTAACCTCATTATTGACCCTGTCGATCATGAAAATGACCGGTGTGCCGATTAACCAAATGTCGGTGACAGGCCTAATTGTGGCGCTCGGGATCATGGTTGATAACGCGGTGGTGATGGTCGATACCATTCAAGCTTATCGTTTGAAAGGACAACAGCGAGCTGAAGCGACCATGAATGCATTGAAGCATTTATGGGTGCCGTTATTAGGCTCAACCTTAACTACCGTGTTGGCGTTTGCCCCGATTATCTTGATGCCGGGAGCATCGGGTGAATTTGTCGGTGGTATTGCGATTACCGTTTCTTTCTCATTGATCGGCTCTTACATTATCTCGCACACCTTAATCGCAGGTTTAGCGACCAAGCTACTGCCGAAACAACTCAGTGATGTCGACAAGAAAGGGCAGCACCATTGGTACATGACGGGTTTGAGAATCCCGGCTTTGACGCGCTGGTTCTCGTCTTCTGTTCGCTTTGGCGTAACGCATCCAATCATCACGATTGCTTTGGTATTGTTGGTTCCGTTTACCGGTTACTGGAGTATGTCTCAGCTGACTGAGCAATTCTTCCCGCCATCAGATCGAGATATGTTCGAGATTCAGGTGTATATGCCGCCGCAAGCGAGTATTTACGCAACCAAAAACACCTCTGAAAAAATCGACGATATCATTCATCGTTACCCTGAAGTGGAGCGTATCGATTGGCTCGTGGGTGCAAACTTCCCATCCTTCTATTACAACCTGCAAGCAAGGCAAAATAATGCGCCATACTTCTCGCAAGCCATGGTGAAAACAGAGAACTTTGACCAAGCCAATACGCTAATTCCACAGTTGCAAAAGGTGTTGGATGAAGAGGTGCCGGAAGCACAAATCTTGGTACGTAAGCTTAACCAAGGGCCTCCATTTACCGCGCCCGTTGAACTGCGAGTGTATGGTGAAAACCTCGATACGTTGAAAGCGATTGGTGAGGATGTGCGATTGATTTTGGCGGGTGTTCCTCATGTGACGCACACAAGGGAAACCCTGCAACCAGGTACTCCGAAGGTGTGGTTGAAGGTTGATGAAGACACCGCAAAGCTGAATGGTATTTCATTGAACCAGTTCGCAGGTATGCTGCAAACTACTCTGACAGGTCGTGAAAGTGGCTCTGTGATTGAAGGCAGTGAGTCGGTACCAATCCGTGTTCGTGTGGCAGATGAGGCGCGTGAAAACTTGGTTCACTTAAGCAATATTCGTCTGCCAATCAGTTCTGATGTCTACTCAACAGGGATCAATGTTTCGACGCTGGCAGAACTGGAATTGACGACCAGTCGCGGTGCGATTACTCGTCGTAACGGGCAGCGTGTGAATACCATCGAGGGTTACATTGAAGCGGGTGTCTTACCTCAAACCGTACTTAATGAATTCCAAAAACGCTTAGCAAGCTATGAGATGCCATCGGGTTACACCATTGGTTTTGGTGGCGAATCAGCGGAGCGAGACAATTCAGTCAACAGCCTCATCTCGAATGTCGCAGTCGTGGTGGTATTGATGGTGCTGGTGGTGGTGATGTCATTCAACTCGTTCCGAATGAGCAGCATCATCTTCATGGTAGCAGGGTTGGCTGGTGGACTAGGGCTGTTGTCGGTATGGATCTTCGGTTATCCGTTCGGCTTTACGGTGATTATCGCGATGCTTGGGATTGCGGGCTTAGCGATTAACGCGGCCATTGTGATTTTGACCGAATTGAAACTCGATAAAGAGGCTTCCTCCGGGAATGTAGATGCAGTCGTTGAAGCTGTGATGTCGTGTACTCGCCATATCAGCTCAACCACGATAACGACTGTTGGCGGCTTTATGCCATTGATCATCGCTGGCGGTGGTTTCTGGCCTCCGTTTGCGGTCGCGATTGTGGGTGGTACTGTGTTAACCACGCTTATCTCGTTCTACTTTGTGCCGGTGGTTTATCATTTAATGACTAAAAACCAGCGTAAGAAAGTCGTCATAGCATCAGCATAATCCCTTTCTTAAGGACGATTACTCCTCTCCTTTGAGGGGAGTAATACCCACTTAAAACAGATAAAAATACTCATCAAATCGGCTTTTCAGGTCGATCTTTGACACTATTTTTCGGCACCTCACTGACATTATTGCGAATGAAAAGTAGTGTGTTATTCGAATATCTAATGGGTTTCTGATTGGAGCAATATCTTTTCTAAATACCATTAAAATCCTATGTGAATTCATAAATTTGATGTTCATCACGCTTTGTTTAATTCACGCTTTCTAATGTACCCAAACATCACTTCGCTTCATCATTGTTGCTCGCCGACTCTCCCGATTCTTACTCATCCCTTATCAGTGTTGGTTTTGCATGTGTAGCACGCCTATGTCGTGTAGCTAATTCCTTCTCTGTTTTCCATGTTTCACTTTCATAATTGGAAGGTTAGTTTCCAAGTTTGTTTGGTGAGCTTTCAATTTCGACTCCTCATAATGCGCCAAATGTAACAATGCATTTCAAAGTGTAACAATTAAGTCATATTTTTTGTGTGGTTTTAACCCAGCAGTAACGGGCTTTATTGCATTGCTTTTTGAGATGCGGCGTTTCACATGCTCAACACATAAATATTCTAATGATCATGACAACCAGTACTTAGGCATTCGTTCTGAGGCTGGATAACCATCGAGAAAGTTAATGGAAGCTTCAAGATATAAACGCATTTTATCGAGGACAAATTTGTCGAAGATTGGTTTGCTGGGAACCGTTCTGATGCTCGAAGGATGTAACTCCGCATTGCTCGACCCAAAAGGTAGCGTTGGCGTTCAGGAAAAAGAGCTGATTATCACGGCTCTGTTGCTGATGTTGATTGTCGTCATCCCAGTGATTCTGATGACCATCTACTTTGCTTACCGATACCGCGAGAGCAATACCACGGAAGAGTATGCACCTGACTGGGCACACTCAACCAAGATTGAAGTGGTGGTATGGACGATTCCAATCATCATCATCGCGATTCTAGCCACCATCACTTGGCGAACAACACACGAATTAGAGCCATCAAAGCCTCTGGAAAGTGATGTGCAACCTATGGTGATCGAAGTGGTCTCTCTGGACTGGAAGTGGCTGTTCATCTATCCGGAGCAAAACATTGCGACGGTTAACTATGTTGCGTTCCCGAAAGATGTACCGGTGACGTTTAAGCTAACTTCAGACAACATCATGAACGCGTTCTTTATCCCGCGTCTTGGTTCGCAGATCTACGCGATGCCGGGAATGGTGACCAAGTTGAATTTAATTGCAAACCACGAAGGTGACTTCAAAGGCTTTGCATCGAACTACAGTGGGAAAGGGTTCTCTCAGATGAAATTCACCGCATCGGCCATGCCTGATCAAGTGGCGTTTTTAAACTGGGTGGAGAAAGTGAAAGCAAGCCCTGATCGCATCGAAGATTGGGAGCAGTTCCGTTCATTGGCCGCGCCAAGTGTCGCTGAGCCTGTGACGCTGTTTTCAAGTATCCCACCATTTTTATTCACTGATGTCGTGACCCAGCACCCTGGTTCAATGAACTGTTTGCCGGAAACCCAAGGATAATCGTCATGTTTGGAAGATTAACTCTAGACTCAATTCCCTACCACGAGCCCATTATTTTGGTCACGTTAACCATGATCGCTTTAGTGGGCAGTTTAGTGGTGTACGCGGTAACCAAAGCCGGTAAGTGGCAATACCTTTGGAATGAATGGTTTACGTCGGTAGACCACAAAAAATTGGGCTTCATGTACATTGCTGTTGCGATGGTGATGTTAGTTCGTGGCTTTGCTGATGCGGTCATGATGCGTAGCCAGCAATTGCTTTCTGCAGCCGGTGAAACGGGCTATTTGCCGCCACATCACTACGACCAGATCTTCACGGCTCACGGCGTGATCATGATTTTCTTCGTAGCGATGCCTTTGGTTATCGGTTTGATGAACATCATCGTGCCGTTGCAAATCGGTGCTCGTGATGTTGCATTCCCTTACTTGAATAACCTGAGCTTCTGGCTGTTTGTGGTGGGTATTATCCTAACCAATATGTCACTGGGCTTAGGTGAGTTTGGCCGTACGGGTTGGTTGGCGTATCCGCCGCTTTCCGGCATTGAGGCAAGCCCGGGTGTGGGTGTCGATTATTGGATATGGGCGCTGCAAATATCCGGTGTGGGTACTACGCTAACGGGTGTGAACTTCTTTGCGACCATTTTGCGCATGCGTACTCCGTCTATGCCAATGATGAAGATGCCAGTATTCACTTGGGCATCTCTGTGTGCCAACATCCTGATCATCATCTCTTTCCCAATCCTAACGGTAACCATCGCGCTTCTGACGTTGGATAGATACATCGGCACGCACTTCTTCACCAACGACCTTGGTGGCAACGTGATGATGTATGTGAATCTGATTTGGGCATGGGGACACCCTGAGGTGTACATCCTAATCTTGCCTATCTTCGGTGTGTTCTCTGAAGTGACTGCAACCTTCTCTCGCAAAAAATTGTTTGGTTATACCTCACTGGTATGGGCAACGGTGGCGATCACTATTTTAGCGTTTGTGGTTTGGCTGCATCACTTCTTCACCATGGGTTCTGGCGCTAACGTGAATGCCTTCTTTGGCATCGCAACCATGATTATCTCTATCCCGACCGGGGTTAAGATCTTCAACTGGCTGTTCACCATGTACAAAGGTCGTATCCGTTTCACAACACCTATGTTGTGGACAGTTGGCTTCCTTATCACCTTCACCGTTGGTGGTATGACGGGCGTGTTAATGGCAGTACCGGGTGCAGACTTCATTCTGCATAACTCAGTATTCCTGATTGCGCATTTCCACAACGTAATCATCGGTGGCGTAGTGTTCGGTTGTTTCGCTGCGATTGGTTACTGGTTCCCGAAAGCGACCGGTTTCACTTTGAACGAGCTTTGGGGCAAACGCGCGTTCTACTGCTGGATCATCGGCTTCTTGATGGCGTTCTTGCCGCTTTACGCTCTAGGTTTTATGGGCATGACGCGACGTTTGAGCCAAGACATTAACCCTGAGTTCTTCCCACTATTGGCGGTTGCGGCTGCAGGTACGGGCGTGATTGCGATGGGTGTGGTGTGTCAGTTCGTTCAGATTTACGTGAGTGTTCGTGACCGCGACCAAAACCGAGATCTAACGGGTGACCCTTGGGGCGGACGTACATTCGAATGGGCGACATCGTCACCACCACCGTTCTATAACTTTGCAAAATTGCCTAAGGGCGATGAGATCGATTCGTTCTGGTATCAAAAGCAAAGTGGTGAGTTTGATCCAACTCAGGAAGAAGAATACGAACGTATTCACATGCCGAAGAACACACCGACAGGCATTTATGTGTCTACATGGGCGTTGGCATTTGGCTTCGCAATGATCTGGTACATCTGGTGGCTAGCGGCTGCAAGCTTAGTAGGCATCGTGGTGACGTGTATTCAACACAGCTACAACGACGATGTGGACTACTACGTGGAAGTTGAAGAGATCAAAGCGATTGAAGCGGCTCGACGTGCACAGCTTGCAGAAGCGAAGAAACAGTCAGTGAAAGGCGACCATTCTGGTCGTGGTAACAGCGCTGACACTGATAACAACGACAAAAAAGATGACTTGGAGACGACGTATGCAAGCTAATACTCCGTCACACACTTATGATCTTGCACACTCGCATGATCATCACCACGAAGCTGCGGGGAATAAGTTGTTTGGCTTCTGGGTTTACTTGATGAGTGACTGTGTCCTGTTTGCCACGCTTTTCGCGACGTATGCCGTGCTTGAGAGTGGATCAATTGCAGGGCCGACAGGTAAAGACATCTTTGAACTGCCGTTCGTGTTTGTCGAAACCATGATGCTGCTGTTCAGTAGCATCACCTTTGGTTTTGGCATGATTGCAATGAAGCGCAAAGACGTGACCGGACTGAAGCGATGGATCAAAGTGACTTTCGTATTGGGCTTAGCCTTTATCTGTATGGAAGTGTATGAGTTCTACCACTTGATTGCAGAAGGTTATGGTCCTCAAGAGAGTGCGTTCCTTTCAGCGTTCTTTACCTTGGTTGGTACACACGGTTTGCACGTAACGTTCGGTCTTATCTGGATGGCGGTGGCGTATCACCAACTTTCAACCAAAGGCTTGAACGACAACATGTCGATGCGTTTCCAGTGCTTAAGCCTGTTCTGGCATTTCCTTGATATCGTTTGGATTTGCGTATTTACCATCGTGTACTTAATGGGGGTGATGTAATGGAACAGCATCTAGACAGCGGTGCAACGGATTATGTGAAAGGTTTTATTGCGTCACTAATTCTGACCATTATTCCGTTCTACATTGTGTGGTCACATGCGCTACCAAGCACGGAAACTTACGTGATCTTGTTCGGTTGTGCGCTGGTGCAAATCTTTGTGCACTTTAAGTACTTCTTACATATGGAAGCGAAATCTTCCGATGGGCGTTGGAACTTGGTGTCATTGATGTTTACTGCCATTGTTGTATTGATTCTTATCGCTGGCTCGGTATGGATCATCTACAACATGAACGTCAACATGAAGTTGTAGGCCAAGGTATGCTGAAAAAATATTTGTCTATTACCAAACCGGGCATCATTTTCGGCAACCTGATTTCTGTTGCGGCGGGGTTCTTCCTCGCCGCAAAAACAGAACCAGCCAGTGCGATGTTGTTACTGACGACATTAGCGGGTGTAGGGCTTGTGATTGCATCAGGTTGTGTGGTCAACAACATCTTTGACCGAGATATTGACCAAAAAATGAAACGTACCCAGAACCGCGAATTGGTTCTGGGCAACATCAACACAGACGTCGCATTCATTTATGCGTTAGTCATGTTGTTGGTAGGCACGGCGCTGCTGTTTCAATTTGTTAATCCGATGTCTGCGGTTGTGGTGTTGCTTGGCTATGTGTTTTACGTCTTTTTCTACACCATGTGGTACAAGCGTAATTCGGTTTACGGCACCTTAGTGGGAAGCATCTCTGGCGCGGTTCCTCCATTGGTTGGTTACCTTGGCGTGACTAACTACCTGAGCTTAGAAGCCGTCCTATTGTTCATCATGTTCTGTTTATGGCAGATGCCACACTCGTATGCGATTGCGATGTTCCGCATTCAAGACTACCGCGATGCAGGCATTCCCGTTTTACCGGTGAAAGAGGGCGTCGACAAAGCACATCAACACATGAAAGCGTATGTGGTGGCGTTTGGAGCAGTTGCTCTGGGGTTATTTTTACTCGGAGAGGCAGGTTATGAATACCTAGCCGTGTCGGCAGCCGTTTGCTTTATGTGGACCAAAGTGACATTCCGTAAGGTTGATTGCGCCAACTACATCCAGTGGTCAAAGACGGTCTTTAAAGTCTCTTTGCTGGTGGTCATGAGCATCAGTGGTGTGCTAGGGCTCGAACTGATTCCGCTGCCTACGCTTTTTTGATTTAAGTTTGTCGTTGAACCCTCAATGTTCTGAAGTCCGAGGGTTTGACGACTTTTTATCTGTCCCGCTTTAAGCTATTACCCTTCAAAAATATCACTAAGCCAATCTTCAAGCTGCTCTCGTTTGTCTTGAGGGCCATTGATTACCACTAATCCATTCAGTGTCGCTTGATCCCAAGAGATCGTTCCGTTCGCTAATGCATCGAACACGTCGAGCTCTGTAATAAGCAATAAATCGTTCTCTGTCGGCAAAGTGTCTCTTCCTGAAATGTTCACGCCTTTTTCAATGCTGATTTGGCTGTAGTGACCTTTAATCGCTTCAAATAAGTTGAATTCAATCTTACTCGGATGCGCCTTTGCGAGTGCTGACTTTATCGAAAACAGTTTGAAATGATCCGGTTTATCTAGGTTTCCGAACTCGTCATCTTGCCTTGCTGTGATGACATTGCCAAATACCTCCAGTGAACCGGGCTCTGTCACTAAACTAAATCCGGTTTCTTGGTGTAATCCGCAAGCTAATACCAGAGAAGAACTGAGTGAAAGCAAAAGAACAAAACGTTTTAGCATGTGTGAACCTTAAAAGAAGCAGGGCAGTTTCCTTACTCCAACAATAGACCTAGATCGTTGAGTTAAGGTTGCGAACTGTACCAACAAATAAACGATAAAGGGACCACAATGGGTCCCTAAGTTATCGACTCGCCATCCTTAGCAGCCTTTGATTATTAGCGAACGATGAGCATGATCTCTTCTGGAGTTATTGGCTTATCGAAGTAGCTCATGAATTGACCGAAGCCTTTGATGTCGCCATTCGAGAACTTGAATGCACCAGACTGTAGGTTAGTACCAATCACTTGTTGAGCGTTTGGACCCGCAATCAATATTTGGTTCAGTACGGCACGAGTAGTGTCGATTTGAACGTCTGCACCTTTCACTGCTTCTTCGTGTAACTGAGCAATACCGTTACGGATTTCGATAGTGAATGCTTCGTTCGTATCAGAGAAGTTGTACGTTAGCATCATGTTTACGTCTAAAGAGTTTTCTGCGATAAGCGTTGAGGTCATCATGTCGAAGATCTGCTTGCTTGGTAGCGCAGTAAGAACGTCAACAGAAGCGAAGCTGATCATATTAGAGAAGTCACGCTTGTTCTCAAGTTCAGCAGCAGCGTTAAGTGCCCAGTTACGCCAGTTGATGTTCACTTGGTCAGCAGCCCATGCTTTGTAAGCTTGTGCTTTCATTTCGCGAGCTTCCATATCTTGCTTGTTTACCGTGATCGGGTAAGAAAGAATTTCTGCTGCAAATGTGTAATTTTCTGCCTTAATTGCTGCTTGTGCAGTCGTAAGGATGTTGTCACGACCGCCCATGATCTCTACGAATGCTTTAGCGCGTTGCTCGTAAGCCATTGGCTCTAGCTGCCATGGATCCGCTTCGAAGAAACCGTTGTAACCTACGTAAATCTGACGCACGGCGTGTGCAACAGTACCGTAGTGTTCACCTAACCAAGGGTGTTCTGCAAGGTGCTTAGGAAGTTTAACTACTTCGACTAGCTCGTCTGGCGTCATACCTTTGTTCATGTAACGGATAGTTTGATCATGAGTGTATTGAATCGTATCACGGTAAGCCGTTAGTACGTCAGCTACTGCTTCTTTACCTTCAACAGGACGACCGTGAGAGTTAATCATGATCTCAGTGTCGAACTTACGCATTACGTCGATGCCCTTGAACCACATTGATGGGTCACGGAATTTAGTACCACGGATGGTGTGAAGGTTAGGGAAGTTCTCACCTTGAAGTACTTCAGCTGCGTGCAGGATTTTCTGCTCTGGGAAGTAAACCACTAACTCATCTTTAGTTTCAGATGGCACGTTCTCGATGTGCATTTTCACGCCAGCAATTTCGATTTCGATGTGGCTTTGGCTTGGTACAAGCAGGTTTGGTTCAATGAACGAGATAGCACCTTGCATGAAGCGTGGACCAAGGCCATCGTTTACTGTGCCGTGCTCGCCTTCTTCTACGTGCTTAGCGCCTGTGTAAGAAGTACGGTGACCAAATAGAGTACCTAGGTTTGAAGACCAGTTAGCCACTGCCGCGGTTAGGCCTTCTTCTGCGATGATTTTCACTTCACCTGATGCTACTTCTTCATCAGTCACCCATGCACGCACACCAGAGATGTGGTCGATGTGGTTGTGAGAATAGATGATGGCTTTAACCGGCTTGTCTGTGATTTGACGGAACTGTTCTTTAACCGATTGAGCCATTTCTACCGACTCGCCTGGATCAACAATGATGATGCCGTCCGTACCTTCAATCATGACGGGTGTATCTAGACCGAAACCGTAACCAAGATATACGTTGTCATCTACTTTGATGATTGCTTGGTCCATTTTACGACCATGCTTGGTGAGGATTGGGTGAACATGGTCAGACTCAGCAGTGTAAGCTAGAGAATCGCCTGTTTTAGAAACAACTTGAATACGTTCGCCTTTTCCCCAGAACATGTTTGATTTGTGTTCGAATAGAACCTCGCTCTTGTAGCGAGCATCAAGATCAATGTTTTGGTATTGCGCAGCATTTGCCGTCTGAAGTTCTTGGCCGACTTTCGATGTCGCTTCTACAGTTGGCGTTGCAGATGCAAAACCAGAAGCAAGTAGAGTGCTCGCAATAGCAACAGGAAGCGCCATTTTTTTGAATGTATTAGTCATGGTAGTGACCTTATATTTGGATACAGGAATTGGATTTCTTGAGCCAAATGATAGAGGTGGGGGAGGTCGCTATCTACGCGCTAATAATATTTCAATCTATCGTTTTTTCGATGATTTGTTTGATAAACGATTGTATTGGCGATTAATTTTGATCTAAATCAATTAGTAAATGAGCTTGCAACAGATACAAAAATGCCCTGAAATTCAGGGCATTTGTTTTACAATTAGTCGCTAGTTCATGAGTGGCTGTGATACGAGTGAATAACAGCCAAATCATTGAATATTTAATTGCTTATCAAGAGCTAATCGTTTACCAAGCACCTAAGTATGACTTGTAAGATTGTAGGCGAACCGTTGCTGCACCGATTACATCGATGAAGCCCCAGAACGGATGTGGCTTCTCAGCTGAGATCCAAGCCGCGCCAGTTGAACCAATAGGGATGTTGTAACCTTCTGGTTCAATGATCTCAAGTACGATAGTACGACCTAAACCATTGCCGTTTCTTACCACGTGTTGACCGACGCTTTGTGGCCCCTGAAGTGGAGAAATACTCGACTCACCGGTACCGGCATTAAAGCTGTGTACTTTTGCTCGGAACACGTGGCCTGGGTATGCATCAACGAAGAACTCAGCGAAGTCTCCTACTTGAACATAGCCATAAGTTTGGTCTGAAATACGCATCTCAAGAAACTTTTTGCTGGTGTTGTAGAGGTGCATATTACCCATGACAGAACCTTCAGCAATGTTCACTATCGATACCTGACCGTCAAACTCAGCTTTAATGGTTTTCTTCTCTTGCGCCCAATTTACTTTTTGTAGATCGGCTTTTAGCGACACAAGTTCAGCGTGCAGTACTCGAAGATCTGAGTCGTACTTTTCTACGTCACGCATATTGAAGATTTCAGGTGACGTTTCAGCACGCTCTAAGTCGCGATTCATTTGCTTGATCTCTTCTTCTTTCTGAACAATTGAAGATTCGATCTTTGCTTTGTCTGCGGCTGAGTCAATGTCGACGAGTGTGTAAATTACGTCGCCTTCTTTAACCATTTGGTTGTGTTCAACAAGCACTTGGTCGATCTGCTGGCCAAAGATCGGTGACATTACCGCGTGTGGTGCTTTCACTGTGGTTGAGTTGGTTAGATCAACGGGTGCCCACAAGCGAGAGATTACCGCTAATACCGCAAGAATCGTTACGCCACCAATGGCAGCCCATGTGTAGTTCTTGAAGTTCTTCTTAAGTGCGCCTGTCGCAAACAGTGACCATACAATTAGGATGTATGGAATCATCATCTCTTTCATTATGCGACCTCTTTTTCTGTAGCGGATGGTGTTGTTGGAGTCTTTTCTTCTGAAGCCTGTTCTTTTGAAGATTGCTCTACTGAAGACGGCTCTGTTACCGGTTGTTCAGGTGATACGTGGACTGCGGCTGTCTCTGTATTGGTCGCGTCTTGTTTAGGCTGAACACCACGGCGAATCACATCACTCAGTGATTGACCAATATGTTTCCAGTTCGCCAATGCGATAACCAATGCGATAACCCAGAATGTTTTGCTGATGAAGAGTCCGCAAAGTGACAGTGCAAACACGATTTGAACGTGAGCGCTTTTGTGCTCTTTTGCTTTATGCACACCCAGTTCATGCAACTGCCACATGCCGTAAACACCGGCTAATACCACAGCAATTGTCACTGAGAACAAGTAGCCAGAGAAGTACTCCATCTGGAAGAAGTTCATCATCATTTCATTGGGATGATTGTTGAATTGAGACATGTCGATGTCTTTAGAATGGATTGTGCCTAATGGTGCAAGAGCCCATGCTCCCGCAAACATCACTGCCATAAACAGGCAGAATTTAATCAAGACCATCACAACGGCCCAGATTTTCTGGAAAACGATTTTTATAAAGTTCATATCTCAACCTAAATAAGGAGAGAGAAAGTGCAGCCTTGGTACAAGACTTTTAGAAGACATCTGAAAGAGGTGTTGAACTCACGTAACCGTATAGACCTACTGAGTCAAAAGTACTAGATGACAATTAAAAATCGCTTTGACCACGTAGACAACGCATTCTCGCGAATAGAGTGTTAAAAACACCTGGCGAAATCATTCTTAAGTAACGTCTACCATTGATAGGTTCGTTTGCTGCATTGGGTTTTAAGGCCGTCTTCCGTGATGTGTGCAACACCATCATCTACACATTTTTAGGTTTTCTGTTTAGGTTAAGAATTGATTTGTTGGCGAAATAATAGGAAGTGTAACTGGTGCTATCTACGCATTATTGCGATATTGAATTATCGTAATTACGATGAATTGAGTGGTTGCTTAAACGTGAGGTGGGTTTATTTGAACAGGTTCAAACTCGGCTTATAAAATATGTCTATTTAATTAGCCTGGATCATAGAAGTGGCTATGAAAGTATCAATAAGGCAGGACGGAAATATTGAATACTCCGACCAGTCTAGGGTGAGTTTGGGTGGATTAAGCGTTACTGGCACAGCGAAGAGATTTAGATTCCAATCTGGCGAATGTGGCAGCTATTCGAAAGAGTGAGTTGTTCTGACATTTTTGCTCTTTACCATATGATGCTTCCTTCTCAGTTTTGTTTTCTCAATGAGCATCCGTTGTTTTATTCTATCGCTTTTACGATAAGATAATTAAATCTATCGCCAAATGAGCACTGAATCATGAGTAATGACATTCCGAATTTTAACTTATTGGCTGTGTTTTCAGCGGTGATGGAGCAGGGCAGTTTGAGTAAGGCTGCCGATCATTTGAATACCAATCAATCGACGATCAGCACTGCGCTCGGCCGACTGAAAAATGAAATTGGCCAAGAGTTGTTTGTGCGCAGTGGGCGAGGGGTTGTGCCTACTGCTTACTCGCAAAGCTTGTATGAGCAAATCAAAGCGCCAATACACGAGCTCAACGGCGTGTTTCAAGGTATGGCTGGGTTTGATGAAGCGAGTACAGAGCGCAGGTTTGTGGCTTCGGTTCCCGAACATTTAAAGTGGATGTTGCTCGATCGATTTTCTCAGTTATCTAACCAAGGCTTATCTCTTGAGGTGTATGACCAACCAGATAGTGATGATCAAGTCCATGAGGATCTATTAACTCAGAAGTTTGATTTGATGATCGACATTGTGTTGCCTGAGCATTCAAGCATGATGAGCGAAAAGCTCTACGACAGTGAGTTTGTGATTGTTTGCCGAAATGGGCACCCTAGGATCAAAGGTGAGATCACCGAGGCGCAATATCTCAGTGAGCAACATGCGGTTTTAGCCAGAACACGTCGCCAAGTAAGAAGTTTGACTCACTACACTTCGTTAGACTTATCCTCGCGTAAAATTGTAATTCACGGCAGCTCTATGGCCAGTAACCTAATGCTGTGTAGCCAGACTGATTACATCACTGTTGTGCCGCTTTCTATGGCGATCCAGTATCAGGAACGTCTTGGGTTACAGTTGTTCAAACCGCCTTTCGATTATCAGCCTATCTCTCATTACCTCATTTGGTTGAAAAAACAGAACACCGATCCGGCACATAAGTGGTTGAGAGAGCAGATCATCAATACGACTAATGACATGTCTAAATCACTAAACAGTTGGCGCTCCGCTTTCTGATCGTCGCCCTATCTTTTGTTTGCCAAATATCTTCTTAACAAATCACTTGTATTAAGTGAGTTATAATAAAAAATTATCACAATGAGAATTTATGATAATTTCATTTATTTGCTGTCAGCTCGTATATTAACCCTAACAAAGAAGTGGGTAACCTCCACTCACGATTATATCGGCTCAGGTTGCTGGGCTAAAAAGGGCGAAATATGAAATTCCTACACACAATGATCCGAGTTACTGATTTAGACAAGTCTATCGAGTTCTACACCAAGGTATTGGGAATGAAGGAACTTGAACGCCACGAAAACAAAGAGTACCGCTACACATTGGTTTTTGTTGGCTATGAGCAAGGCGGCACGACTATCGAGCTAACGTACAACTGGGATACGAATGAGTACGAGATGGGCAGCGCGTTTGGTCATCTGGCATTGGGTGTAGAAGATATTTACGCAGCATGTGACAAAATCAAATCGCTAGGTGGCAACGTCACTCGCGAAGCGGGTCCAGTGAAAGGCGGCTCAACTCATATCGCTTTTATTACTGACCCAGACGGCTACCAAATCGAACTGATTCAACTAGGTTAATCGAGGATATAACAATGACAAACGCACTATTTCAACCAATTCAACTTGGTAATATCGAGCTTAAAAACCGTATTGTTATGCCACCGATGACGCGTTCTCGCGCAACGCAACCTGGTAATTCAGCAAACGATATGATGGCGGCTTACTACGCTCAGCGTGCTTCTGCAGGTTTGATTATTGCTGAAGGCACACAAATTTCACCTATGGGTCAAGGCTATGCTTGGACTCCGGGTATCTATTCTGATGAGCAGATCGCTGGTTGGAAAAAAGTGACTGATGCCGTACATGAAAAAGAGGGCGTTATCTTCGCTCAACTTTGGCATGTAGGCCGTGTAACACACCCAGACAACATTGGTGGTGAACAGCCAATCTCGTCTTCTGCACTTAAAGCACAAAACGTAAAGGTATTCATCGATAACGGTACTGATGAACCGGGCTTTGTTGATGTGGTTGAACCTCGTGAAATGACGAAACAAGACATCAAAGAGGTGGTTGAACAGTATCGCCAAGCGGCTTTGAATGCGGTTGAAGCAGGCTTTGATGGTATCGAACTTCACGCAGCGAATGGTTACTTAATCAACCAATTCATCGATTCTGAAGCAAACAACCGCACTGACGAATACGGTGGTTCAATTGAAAACCGTTTACGTTTCCTAGGCGAAGTGGTTGAAGCTATGGTTGAAGCGATTGGTGCTGACCGTGTTGGTGTCCGCCTTGCTCCGTTCACATCGTTGAATGGTACGGTTGACGCTACACCAGTAGAGACTTACACAGCTGCTGCAGCACTACTTAACCTATACAAAATTGTTTACCTGCACATTGCAGAAGTTGATTGGGACGATGCACCTGAAACGCCAAAAGCATTTAAAGCGGCAGTTCGTGAAGCTTACGATGGTGTCCTTATTTATGCGGGTAAATACGATAGCGAGCGTGGCGAAAAAGCCGTTGCTGAAGGCGTAACTGACATGGTTGGCTTTGGTCGTCCATTCGTTGCGAACCCAGATTTACCAGCTCGTATTCAAAATGGTTACCCACTTGCAGCGCACGATCCAAACACATTGTTCGGTGGTGCTGAAAAAGGTTTAACGGATTACCCAGAATACGCAGGCTAAAAACAGCTGCCTGAAGCAGAGTATTGAGATAGTATCTCGCTCCTGTTGAATGTTTATAAAAAGCAACCTTGCAGAGTCGGGTTGCTTTTTTTGTTATTGGACTAAGTAAAATGATGAACGTGAAAGCGATGCGCGGAGAGCTTTACCTTCTATTTGCCACCCTGCTAGCTGGGGTGGGATGGATTGCATCTAAGCTGGTGGTATTAGAAATGCCTGGGCCGGTGTTCATTGGTGTGCGATTCCTCGTCGCGAGTTTTATTCTTCTGCCATTTTGTATTCACCATATTCGTAAGCTTTCGCTTAAGCAGATTCTGTCTCTTTGCGGCGTGGGTCTGTTGTTGTCTGCCTCATTGCAGGTATGGGTGTTTGCGGTTTCAGTGACGGAAAGCTTGTCGGAAGGGGCATTCATCATGAGCTTAGCCATGATCATTGCACCGTTTGTGTCTTGGACTTTGTTTCGAGTTAAGCCTAATCGTGCGTTTTGGATGTCTTTCCCGATCGCGATTATTGGCATGCTTCTGCTGACTCTGGGCAACGGCTGGCATGTTGAGCAAAGTCAGATTTACTTCTTGTTAGCATCGATGTTGTTGTCCGTGCACTTTGTGATGAACAAGCGTGTGATTACCAATATCAAGCCTATCGCATCAATCTGTGTGCAACTGTTTGTGGTGGGGGTGAGTGGTTTAGCCTTTGCTTCTATGACTGCTCAGCCGGAGTTCGAAATCACCAAAACCTTAGTCTTCTGGTTTATTGTCTCTGCGGTGATCGCAACGTCTATTCGTTACTTGCTACAAACGGTCGGTCAGCACTCCGTGAACATGGAAGTGGCGGCATTGATCATGATTCTTGAGCCTGTGTGGACGCTGCTGTTAAGTGTGAGTGTGCTTGGCGAAAGTGTAGAGATGCAGAAGCTGCTCGGTGGGGCGGTGATCATTGCTTCACTATTTTGCTATATCAAATGGTCGAGACGAAAATAAAACACTCGGCGCAAGGCCGAGTGTGGGTTGTTCTTCAAGTGCTTTTCTGAGCCTTATCAGGCGAGTGTTGAACAAGACTTGTCGAGTGCAGAGCAAGGGTTAAATTCTGCGAATAAGACGTGCAAAGGGTGTCACCGTACTTATCGTTCTCGCTGGTAACTATTCTAACAACGAGCTTTGAATACAGGTGGTAAAGTCGAACCCTTACCACCATAGTCCTATCGCACAGCCTTCTTTTCTTTATGCCATCAATTCGAATGCACTAGGGGCGGGAAAGGACGTGAATGAATTAGTCGCGAATAGTGACTTTTGTAATCACAATATCTTCGCAAGGCACATCTTCGTGTCCCCAGCGAATGGTTGTTGGTGCTTTCGCAATTTTGTTTACCACATCCATACCTGCTGAAACCTTACCGAATACCGCGTAACCCCAGCCAGCATTGGTTGTTGAGGTGTGATCTAGGAAATCGTTGTCATCAAGGTTGATGAAGAACTGCGCCGTTGCAGAATGTGGTGCATCAGTCCGAGCCATTGCCACAGAACCAATCACATTCTTCAAACCACGGTTTGCTTCGTTGACGATTGGGGCGCGAGTTGGTTTTTCTGTCATGTCGATAGTGTGACCACCACCTTGAATCATGAAACCTTCAATAACACGGTGAAATGTCGTGCCTTCGTAGAAACCGTCTTGGCAGTATTTAAGGAAGTTTTTCGACGTTACTGGCGCTTTTTCAAGGTTCAGTTCAATCTCGATATCGCCAAAGTTGGTGGTGAAAGTAATCATAGGGTTACCTAAAGTTGAAGTTTTACTGAGTCGTAATGACGAAAGTGGGTTGCAGTATAGGGAAAATAACAGCGGATACCAGTGATGGTTTTATTGTGGTTGAATTCTCATCAACCACCAAAATCACGCCTGATATTGTTTAAGGAACATCTCGACACTTGAAGTAATGATCACTTGTTTGTGCGCAGCATCCGGTGACGGCACATGACCAATTATTTGCGGCCAAAACGCAAAAGACTTAAGCAGACCAATGAACTGCGTGGAGGCGAATTGTGGGTCTAGTTCTACTAAACGACCGTCTGCCAACGCGGCTTTAATCCAGGTTGTAAGTCCACTTTCTGCTTGGGAATATTTTTCCATCGCTTGATGCGCCAGTTCGGCGTTATGGAAATACTCTGAGAACAACACGCGTGACAGGTCGATGAAGCCTTCAGACTCAAGTAACTCAAGTTCTTGATTGGCTATCGACGAAAGCTGTTCTTCAAGTGGCAGTTCTGCTTGATAAGGGAAATGCGTTGCGGCCAGAGTTTTGCTCCAAATGCTGTCTAGAATCTCATCTAAAAGCAGTTCTTTGCTGGCAAAGTGATTGTATACGGTGCGCTTTGATACTTCTGCGCGACTCGATATTTTATCCATGCTGGTGGCCTTGTAGCCATGCTCAGTAAACTCTGCGATAGCAGCGGCAACGATCGATTCACGTTTTCTTTGGCTCAGCGTTTTTTTTACAGTCATCGGGATACTACTCAATATGTCGCGGTTAGCATTACATACGCTAATTTTACACCAGTAAGTTTACTTTTAGAACACCAATCCGCGTATTGGTAATTCGGTCGAGAGCAACTGAATCGCTTTGCAATGCACGGTGGGTATCATAGAATCGAAAGTGTATTCGAATTTTATTGATATCAACGGAAGAGAATAAACAATCAATGAGTAGTATTTTAGAGTGTATTCGTACAGTTGGACGAGGAGAAAGAGGGCGTAAGCCTTTATCGTTCGAACAAGCCTACCGCATCATGGATGAGTATTTAAGCGGAGAAGTCGGTGACGACCAAATGGCTATGCTACTGATGTTGATTCGTGTGCAGAATGAAACCAATGAAGAGATCGCTGGCTTTGTAAAAGCGTTTCAATCTCGAGTGCCAGATTTAGGCGCTGATATTGATTGGCCGTGTTATGCAGGTAAGCGTAACGATAACGCCAGTGGCAAGCCTTGGAACTTGTTGGCGGCAAAAATCTTAGCTGACAATGGCTATAAAGTGTTAATGCATGGCTATATGGATAAGCCGAGCGGTAGGACGCACGTTGAAAGCCATTTGCAAGATGTCGGTGTGCAAAGTGCTGAGAGCCCTGAACATGCTAAGTCGATTCTTGAACAAGACGGCATTGCTTATTTACCGCTAGCTAACTTTGCGCCCGAAGCACAAACCATGATTGGTTGGAAACACCGCTACGGTTTGAGAACACCAATTAACACGGTAGTTCGAGCATTGAATCCTGGTGGTGGCCGTTTAGGTCTGCGTGGCAGTTTCCATCCTGGCTTTCCACAACTTCATGCGGAAGTTGAGCATGTTATCGGAAATAAATCCCACTCGGTGATTTCATTCAAAGGGATGAACGGTGAGTCGGAATATAATCCTAAAGTTAGCCAAACGGTATGGATGAGCTCTCCTGACAAAGTCGAATCGTTCTACTGGGAAGAGATGATGAACCTAGAGCTGCCACTTCCTAGTCAATGTGTACTTGGCACATCGGCTGAAGATATGGCGCTAATGGCGAATACCGTTGTCGACAGCATGACAGCCATTCTCTTTGCAGAAACGCACGATAAAACTGAGGCATACCAGAAAGCGGTGCGCCTGTGGCATGAGTATTGTGCGCGTTAGATGGTGGTTTGTAATCAATGAGAGAAGGTCAGCGAGCGCTGGCCTTTTTATACTTGATTTCTAGCAAGGGCTTTTCGTGAACGCCCAAACAATAAAGCTACTTCACTCGCATCAAGCGATGCATTTTGTCTTCGAACTGAATCTCAATCACCTGTGAGATTTTCATCTTATCAACACGATCAAGCATTCTCGCTTGGTAATCACGTTTTTTCATCCACTCTAGCGGTTCTTTAAAGCCATCTTCATTAATCACAAACGACTGATCGGTAATAGAGTCTTCAAAGATATGAACCACCCAAATGCGTGATTGGAAATCCAATAACTCACTAAAGTAGCTTTTTAACTTAGATAAGGAATTCGTTAGATACGTTTTAGGTGGGGTTTGGGAAGACATAGTAAACCGTATTTGGACAATGAAAATCGGCAAGGGCGCCGTCTGATCATTATAGCCTTACCCGTTAGGCTTGTCAGGTCGAATTCGGCAGCCATTCACGGCTATTGCGCTTGCTAATGCTACTATGGCTGCCAGTTAGAGATTAACCAAATCAGTGTCGGATTCACTATTTAACGAATAGGCCGAAGTCGATCTCTTGTTCTCTTTGATATTTCACCAGCTTCACTTTTAGGTCGTGTTTTGCTGCTAAATCAATGGCTAAGCATGACATGCGTTTTATCTCATCAACGCAGCTTGATATCAGCGGTTTTTCTTGATTATCGATAGTGGCGATGAGTGTGTTTTCTGTGCCGTCGTTACCTGCGTAAATATACGCGTACATGTTGTTGTCGTGTTGCATAAACTTCCTAAAACGGGATTTCTAATTATTAGTGAGGTGAAGATTACAGGGTTTATTTACGCAGGCTAGCTCGGCTAAGTAAGGTTAAGCAAGGGAAAGTAAGGCTTTGTAAGGGCTCTTTTTTTTCTTTTTTCTGGCGTTCGAAAACGTGCTCAACCCTTTGTTTGTCTCACTTTTTTGTCTTGTTAGGTTTTGCCTATCAATAAAATTGTTGAAATCCATTTAGTAAAATCAAGATTTTAGACAACAATTAACTTAACAAGATAGAAAATATATGACGCAAAGTATTTAGGGAGAACGCAATGCATTCTATTAAAGTGAAAGATTACATGACGCAGCAGGTTGTGACATTTACTCCTGATATGCCGTTAAGTCTAGCGTTAGACAAAGTGATGCGTAGCCACCATATGGGTGGGCCCGTAATCGATGATAACGAACAAGTGATTGGCTTCCTTTCAGAGCAGGATTTACTCGAGAAACTTGTGAAGGTCAGTTACTTCTGCCAAGACACACACCTTGTGGGTGACTGTATGTACCAAGAAGTGCTGTCGGTGTCACCTGACTTATCCATTATTGAATTGGCGGACATGATGCAGGTTGGAAAACCTAAAGCATACCCTGTGATCGATAATCGAAAACTGGTGGGTATTATCACCAGAACTGATGTTTTGAGAGCAATTGGCAAGAACTTGGAAGAATGCTTCAAACATCAGGTATAGTAGCGTGTTAAGAACGATTATTTTTCTCAATACTCTCAATTGAAAAAAGGCGCACTAGCGCCTTTTTTCTGTATAGCGCTTTTCTTGGTCGCTCCTTTCTTTTTGGAGCCCTAGCCAGTTGAACAGTTGAACAGCTGATTAGGCTTTAGCTCTTGGGTATTCCAACTTTTGGAGGTTTCATGTCAAATCAAACGGCAAAGTTTGTTGAAGGTTCAACGATGCGCCACATATTGGTGATGTCGGGGGCTGGCTCTGTCGGTTTGATGGCGTTATTTGTGGTCGATCTGCTCGACATGCTGTTTATCAGTATGCTCGGACAGGTTGAATTGGCTGCTGCGGTAGGCTTTGCAGGTACGCTGACTTTCTTTTCTACCTCCGTTTCTATCGGTACTTCCATTGCCATGGGCGCATTAGTGTCCAAAGCCATCGGCTCCAAGAATCAAGAGCACGCTCGAAACCTAAGCACCAGTATCATGCTGACTGCGTTTGTTATCAGTTCAACCATAACTGCAATCATGTTCGCTTATATTCCAGAGCTGCTAGCCGCGATAGGCGCCAAAGGCATTGCAGCCGAACGCGCTCAAGCTTACCTACAGATTTTGCTACCTAGTGGTCCATTTTTGGCGTTAGCGATGGCAGCGGGTGCGGGCTTAAGAGCGGCAGGTGATGCTAAGCGTTCGATGTGGGCGACTTTGTCAGGCGGTATTGTTAACGCGATTCTCGATCCTCTGTTTATTTTTGGTTTTGGTTGGAACATCGAAGGGGCAGCTATCGCTTCGGTTGTTGCTCGCTTCTCGGTGCTGTTCTTCTCGCTTTATCCTCTGATTCGCAGCCATCAGCTGGTGGCTCCACCTTCGTTTGTGCAATGGCGCATTAATATTCGACCAATATTGGCGATTGCGCTGCCTGCGATTATCACCAATACCGCAACGCCTATCGGTAATGCGATTGTAACAACGGGTATCGCACAATATGGTGAGGATTTTGTCGCGGGCTTTGCCGTGATAGGTCGTCTGACGCCAGTTTGTTTTGCGGTTATCTTTGCCTTGTCTGGCGCTGTGGGGCCAATCATTGGTCAGAACTTTGGTGCGGAACGCATGGACCGAGTAAAAGAAACGCTCAATAACTCATTGCTGGTTACTACGGCATACACCATCGCTGTTTGTATTCTGTTGTACTTCGTTCAAGGTTATGTCATTCAAGGCTTTAGCTTACAAGGTGATGCAGCAATCATTGTGGCGGCTTTCTGTACCTATGTGGCGTTAACCTTCACCTTTAACGGTGCACTATTTGTTGCCAACACGTCTTTCAACAACCTAGGTAAACCGCTTTACTCGACAGCATTGAATTTGGGTAAAGCGACGTTAGGTACTCTGCCGTTCGTATATCTAGGTTCGCAATGGTATGGCGCTTTGGGCGTTCTCTATGGTCAAGCTTTGGGTAATGTTTTGTTCGGAATTTTAGGTATCTTGGTGCTTCGACATCATATCGCTGAACTGATGCAAGGATCTCAAGTTGATCCAGTGGAAGATGATGTGTCGATTGTCAGCTTGAACACTCAGCCATTCTGTTCACACGATGCGGTTCTTATTGATGATGTATCCGCTAACCGTGAAGAGTGTGCGGAGCTTAAATCTCAGTAAGCCATCGGCGCTGGCATAATATTTTTGTTTTCTTGAAAACTTCTTCTTGACCTTGGAGTAGCCTCCAAGGTTTATACTTTTGATGAACTTAAGGTTCTGTTGCTCGTAAGTTAGCAACAACCTCAAGGCTTTTGAGTATTAAGGAGATACATTATGTGCGCAAAACATGCAGCGTGCCGCTCAGCAAAAGTGGACGTTCAACCTCAAGCGGCAGGAGCAAGTTGCTCTAGCCCTAAAATTTCAAGCATCACAGCAGCAGGTACTTCATCTGGTTGTTGTAGCTCTTCTGCTGCTTCGTCATCGTCTGGAGATGATTGTTGTAGTTCGTCGGATAGTGGAGAAGAAGACAGTCAGTCCTCAACCTTATCTCTCGACGCCCAATTTTCGAAAAGTTGGCTGGTTGCCGGAATGGACTGCCCAGCTTGTGCAAGAAAAATAGAAAACGCGATCAGCAATATTGACGGTGTTATTCAAGCGAAGGTTCTCTTTGCTACCGAAAAGCTGGTTGTGAAATTCGATAATGAAAGCCTTGCTGACACCATTGAACAGGTCTCTATCAAAACGGGTTTCCCTCTTACGGAAGTCGGTTCAAAGAAAGAAAAACAACAACCTGAGACTTTTTGGCAAGCTTATATCCAACCTAATTTACAGATTATCGCGATTGCAGCGGCAATGCTGTTTGCGGCGCTTGTAAAAATCACCTCACCTCAATTAAGTGAAGGCTTGTTTACGGTAACTTGTCTGCTTGGTTTATATCCGGTGGCGAAGAAAGCGGTTCAGCTGGCGCGTTCAGGTACACCGTTTGCTATTGAAACCTTAATGAGTGTTGCCGCGCTGGGTGCTTTGTACCTTGGCGAAACTGCGGAAGCAGCGATGGTTCTATTGTTGTTCTTGATTGGTGAGCGCTTAGAAGCGTTTGCTTCATCAAGAGCAAGAAGTGGCGTTCAAGCGCTAATGGCATTGGTACCAGAAAACGCGACTAAGATCATCAACGGCGAGCGTGTAGAAGTAGCAGTCAGTGAACTGGTTCCCGGTGATGTGATTGAAGTGGCCGCGGGCTCTCGTTTACCTGCTGACGGACAATTGATTACAGACGCGGCAAGCTTTGATGAAAGTGCGTTAACCGGTGAATCTGTTCCTGTTGAACACATCGAAGGCAATAGCATCATGGCTGGCGCTGTGGTGGTCGATAAAGTGGTTCGTATCACCATCACCTCAAAACAGGGTGAGAACGCGATCGATCGTATTCTTCATCTGATTGAAGAAGCAGAGTCTCGTAAAGCACCACTAGAGCGATTCCTCGATAAGTTCAGCCGTTGGTACACACCGTTAATGATGGTAGTGGCTCTGTTGGTCATCATCACACCACCATTGTTGTTTGCGCAGCCATGGGAAACATGGGTTTACCGTGGCCTAGCGCTATTGTTGATTGCTTGTCCGTGTGCCTTGGTTATCTCGACTCCTGCAGCGATTACCTCTGGCTTAGCAGCAGCAGCGAAACGTGGCGCGCTCATTAAAGGCGGCGCAGCGCTAGAGCAGCTTGGTAAAATCCAAACCATCGCCTTCGATAAGACAGGCACACTGACCGAAGGTAAGCCTCAGGTTACGGATATTCAACCTCTATCGGGGTGGCAACAAGACGCGATGCTGCGTGTGGTTGGGGCAATTGAAGTTGGCTCTACTCATCCGTTGGCGCAGTCACTTGTCGCTAAAGTAAAAGACCTGAATATTGAGATTCCTGAATCACACAACAAGAAAGCGTTGATTGGTAGTGGTGTTGAAGGGGATGTTGATGGTGTTAAGTATCAGGTTCTGTCACCGTCTAAAGTCACGTTCGAACTTGGTGCCGATGTGGTTTCTCAGGTAGAAGCATTAGAAGGTGAGGGCAAGACGGTTGTGGTTGCTCTTGAGGTTAAAGATCAAGAAGAATCAACAGAGCAAGCTACGACGGTGATTGGTCTGATTGCTTGGCAAGATACGTTACGCAGTGACGCTAAGCTTGCGATTGAACGACTTAATGAATTAGGTATTCAATCTATCATGTTGACCGGCGATAATCCGCGCAGTGCAGCAGCGATCAGTAGCAAGATTGGTATGCAGTACAAGGCAAGCCTATTGCCAAGCGACAAGGTATCTTACGTTGAGGAGTTATCTCAACAGTCGCACGTGGCGATGGTCGGTGATGGCATTAATGATGCACCAGCAATGAAAACGGCGAATGTCGGCATCGCAATGGGTGGTGGTACGGATGTCGCTTTGGAAACGGCGGATTCAGCACTGACTCATAACCGTTTAACTGAGCTGCCAGCGATGATTGAACTGTCGCAAGCGACCATGAACAACATCCGTCAAAACGTAGCCCTTGCGCTTGGTTTGAAGGTCGTATTCTTGGTGACAAGCTTGTTAGGTATTACCGGTTTGTGGGTGGCAGTTTTAGCGGATAGTGGTGCAACTGCATTGGTGACATTGAACGCATTGCGTCTGCTTCGATTTAAATCTAAAGCGGACTAAATCGAGCTCACCGACATAGAGCATTCTTAATATAAAAGCGCCTTTAGCGGTAATACGTTAAAGGCGCTTTTTGTCTCATTAGTATGCAACATAGGCGTGAGGATTGCTTATTTTTGTGATGCCAATCGGTTTTTTGTGAAACTTGAATTATTGTTGCGATCATTCATGTGACATGTGTCACTTCATTTTGTAATGAGCTTGGTTAGAGTGTGTTCGTACCCCACGAATTTACTATGAGCTTAAATAAGGGTAAAAAGCCCAATAAGCCAAAAGGAGCGAACTATGTCTCAAGCTGTTTTCCACTTAGGTGTTACTGAAGCAGATCTTAACGGTGCTACTCTTGCGATCATCCCTGGTGATCCTGCTCGTGTGCAAAAAATTGCAGAAGAGATGGAGAACCCAGTATTCCTTGCTAGTCACCGTGAATACACGCTTTACCGCGCAGAGCTAGACGGCAAACCAGTTGTTGTATGTTCAACAGGTATTGGTGGTCCATCGACTTCTATCGCAGTTGAAGAGCTTGCTCAACTTGGTGTTCGCACTTTCCTACGTGTTGGTACGACTGGTGCTATCCAACCTCACGTAAACGTGGGTGACATGATTGTTTCTACAGGTTCTGTTCGTCTAGACGGCGCTAGCCTACACTTTGCTCCTATGGAGTTCCCAGCAGTGGCTGACTTTGAAGTTGCAACAGCAATGAAAGCGGCAGTTGATGAATCAGGTGCAACAGTTCACATGGGCGTAACGGCATCAAGCGATACGTTCTACCCAGGTCAAGAGCGTTACGACACGTTCTCTGGTCGCGTTGTTAAGCGCTTCCAAGGCTCTATGCAAGAATGGCAAGACATGGGCGTTCTAAACTTCGAGATGGAATCTGCAACACTGCTAACTATGTGTGCAAGTTCTGGTCTGAAAGCAGGTTGTGTTGCTGGTGTAATCATCAACCGTACTCAAAAAGAGACGCCTGATCACGACACTCTAAAAGTAACAGAAGCACGTTCAATCAAAGTGGTTGTAGAAGCCGCTCGTAAAATGCTTTAAGTCTTAAAGTGCTCTGAGTTTTAGAGAGCATTAAGTCTTCAAGTGACATTAAATTTTGAAAATGGCCGCATCGTATGATGCGGCCATTTTTTTGTGCCGTCTGAAAGTAATCAATAGAGAAAACAGACAACAAAAAAGGCGAGTGACTTAATCGTCATTCGCCTTTTTAACAATCTGCTTAAGAGCATTGAGCTCTCATGAGCTTATTGGTTTTTAGTACTCTAGATCTTCACTGCCACCCGCAGCTGTAAACCATGCCGTTAGGTGTGTTTTAAGATCTTTCAATTCGTCAGGGCCAATCAATGCAAGGCCAAGATCTTCAGCTCGTGTGGTGTCGTTATGGCGAAGAGGGCGGAAGCTCACTAACATTGCACGTGCTTGTAGGCCACCTAGCAGGTCTCTAAGCGATTCCAGTTTGTACAAGGTGTCATCACCATCATCACGCATGCCTTTGGTCTTACATTCGATGATGTGCAGCTTATTGTTCACCACAGAGGCAACATCAAGCTCGTTACGAACCTCACGTTCACCCAGTTGACGGTATACCTGAACATTCAAAGAACGGTCTTGAATGGTCGGCATGTCATCTTGGATCTGCTTAACTGTGCTGTGAACCAATGTTTCAAGCCATTCACCGTTTGAGAAGCGGCGCGCGTCTTCGTTGGCAAAGGTCAAAATACCATTGTCGTAAGTCGCAATTTTAGCTTCAACCAAATCGCTCAGCAGCATGTTGAGCTCGCGATAGCCTTGTTGCTTCTCAGATAGGCCTACATCAAGTTTTTGTTCTTTACGGCAGGTCGTTGCTAGGTAGTTCAATGTCGCAAGGCCAGGGCCTAGTTCGAGTGCGTTACTTGCCCAACGTTCACCCAGTTCATAAAGTTTCTGATCCAGTTGCGGAGACAGCTGAACATCGCTGAATTCACCGCGAGCACCGAACACAGTTAGGTAGTCGTCGATAGTGATGCGGTCTTGAACTTGTGCGTCTTCTTTACCATTAGGGTACAACCAGCAAAGCTTGTCGCTATTTGGTTCAACCACGAAGATTGGCCAGTAGTAAGTACGGAATACTTCGTACACAGAAAGTAGGCGGTGACGGAGGCCACAACTTGCGTTGAGCTTCACTTCTTGACCGCGTGCTTTGAGGTCTTCGGCAAGGGTTTGGATAGATTCTTTAATGACAGATGTATTTACGATGGTCGGAATTTCGAAAAACTCACTCGTAATGTCGCGCTTGTGCAAAACGCTGTCTAAACGTTTGTACATACTGACTTGATTTTTGTCACCGATAAACACGATGTGAGTGCTGACCGCTCGGTTATCAAGTAATGGGGTGAGCAAGCGAATGGGGTCTTGATCGATAATGCCAACATGAACAGCCATATAAATTCCTTAATAGCGGCTCGCTCATAAAGGTGAAAGAAAAAACGGGAAGCAGCAAGCCTTAATAATCATATAATGACAAAGCTCATAAAAAACAAGGGCAACCCTTGATAAAAGTTGCCCTAGCTCAATTAGTCACCACTATTGGGTAAGAAGTCTCAACAATCTCACTAAATATCTATCGATTCTTCATTTATCTATAGTTTGAATTGATGTACTAAATCACCTTGCTGATTCGCCAAAATTGTTAGGTTTTGGCTTGCCTCCGCAATTGAAGACATCGCTTGGTAACTCTTATCTGCGATGTGGTTGATGTCTTCGATGTTGCGTGCAATATCACCAGACGTTTCACTCTGCTCAGCGGCTGCTTGAGAGATGTGTGTACTCATGTGGCTGATCTCTAGAATCAAGGCTTGGATCTCTTCCATCGCACTGTTTGCACTTGAAGCTTGTTGAACCGACATGTCCATATCGCTCATACAGCTTTCAATTACGTTACTTGCAGTTTTCGAGCTTGATTGCAGATTGCTGATCATAGTCTCGATTTCAGAGGTTGATTGAGTGGTCTTCTGTGCTAGCACTCGTACTTCATCGGCAACGACTGCAAAACCACGACCTTGTTCACCTGCACGCGCTGCTTCGATTGCCGCATTAAGTGCAAGTAGGTTGGTCTGTTCAGCAATACCACGAATAACGTCAAGGATTGAACCAATCTGGCTACTCATCTGTTGTAGCTCGCCTACAGCGCCCACTGATTCAGTAAGGCGAACTTCAAGCTGATTAATGGTGCTGATGTTGGTGTTCATGATCTGACGACCAGACTCAGAAGCCGATTCTACTTGTTGAACCATGGTGAGTGAGCTTTGCGCGCTGTTCGCCACTTCTTGTACAGAATGAGACATCTCTGTCATTGCGGTCGCAACAGTCGCGGTTTGCTCACGTTGGCTGTTCAATTGAGCCTGCGTTTCAGATGACGTCTTCTGGTTGACGCTTGCAGTCTTAGTTAAGTCATCTGAAGCATCATTCAACTTCACAAGGATATTGTGCAGGTTGTCAGCCAAGGTGTTGATGTGACGGCTCACGCGGCTGAATTCGTTGTCGTAGCGAATATCGATACGCTGAGTCATATCACCTTCAGTTAGACCTTCTAATGTACCGAGGATGCGAGTTAATGGCTCTCGTACGCTGTGTGCAATGTGGTAACCAATCGCAGCAGCGAACACAGTCACAACAATGCCAATGGCAATCGCGTTGAATAGGCCTTTGTCGTAGATGCTGCTTGCGTCAGCGAGTGATGAGTTAAGTTGCTCTTCAGCGGTCACGTTGAATGAGTCCAAAACAGCCATCGCTTGGTCAACTTCTAGAGCTAGGTTAGCGATGTTCACGTACAACGCTTGTTTGGCTTGTAGGTAGTTGTTGTGTTTGTCTAGTACGCCACCTTTCTGACCAACGTCTTTGGTGAACTTCTGAACCGACTCATCGAAGACATTTTTAAGTGCTGGTAGTTGTGTTGATAGACCTCGATAAGCGTAGTTAAGATGAGTAACGGCCTTTTTGTTTTGGTTAAGGGCTTTTTGAACGAAGGCAACATCAGAGCTAGCAAGTGCATCAGAGGTAATAACTTCTGCGTCTTGCAGTTTGATGAAGTAGCTCTTTGCCATCACTTTTACAGAGATGCTTTTTTGGTCGGCAACGTACTCTTTCATACCAACGGTTAATTCTGAATGTAAGCGTTGGAAGTCACGAGACGCTTTTTGTACTTGTTCTTGTGCTTCGAACATCGCGACGTAGTTGTTCATCGCTTCGTCAGCTTCGGCGAAGTAGCGTTCTTCCATTGCTCTTAATTGCGCGATACGTTCAACAAGTGAAGCATTGTTTTGGCTTGCCGCTTCTAAACTACCGAGAACTTCTGAAAACGAGTTTTGTGATGCAGCAAATTCTGTACGCATTGCAGACATGCGTTCAGCGTTTTGTGTGGTTAAGAAATCTTTGAATGACTTATCAGCAGAAAGCAATTGAACACTCGTTTGATTTGAAAGCGCGACAAGTGGTAATGAGGTTTCTGAGACACTCTCAAAATTGCTGTGTATCTGATTCATGCTGTTCATCATGATGGTTATCGTGACTGCGAACATGATAATGATCAGTGCGAAACCAGCGTACATACGCTTGATCACAGATCCCTTCATGGCTTTCTCCCTAAATAAAAATGCAGACCCAATGTCAGGTCAAAGTAAAACTAACAAAATTATCAGCATTCTATTGAGCTCGGCTTACGCATTTTATGACGCACACGTCAAAAATAGCGCTCAGTTATAACCAACATGCCATTCTTGAGAGCTAAGGCTCGTTTTCTTTGATTTGAACGGTGTTTTTTATTATGCTTTAAAGCAGATTTATTGTGGTTTGATGCGGCATAGCGCATACTCAAAGCATTAAAAAATAAATGTTTTATCGGAGAGAAACATGGCTGAAGAAACCATTTTTACTAAGATCATCAACAAAGAAATCCCAGCAGATCTACTATACCAAGACGATTTAGTAACCGCATTTCGCGATATTAACCCTCGCGCGCCAAGCCATATCCTAATCATCCCAAACAAGCTGATTCCGACAACTAACGATGTTGAAGTCGAAGATGAAGCGATGATGGGGCGCATGTTTACTGTTGCTCGCAAGTTAGCAAAAGAAGAGGGCATTGCAGAAGATGGCTATCGTCTTATCGTGAACTGTAACTCTCACGGTGGCCAAGAGGTTTATCATATTCACATGCACTTGGTTGGCGGCCGTCCACTTGGCCCCCTATTAATGAGCTAATAAAAAGTTAATGAGCTAATGAAAAGCTAACGAGTTAATGAAAGCTAATGAGCTAGTTTAAACGCGCTCATTAGTGGGTTAACACAAGTAGTTAGTTGGAAAATTTGTAGTTTGTATGCCAACTTTAAGTTCTATCTGTTGTCTGAATGTCGGCATCGCTTAGGCAGAGGCTAAATCAGTAGGGTTTCAACTGGCTTGAGACCCTTTTTACAACGCGTTTCGTTTTGATAATGAGACCATTAAAGGTCATCAGACCCTAATAAAGTAGGCATTTTAAACATGCACGGAGACGATAAGTGAAGCAACAGTTTAGATTCGCTTCCATTGCCCTGTTATCGGCGTTGACCGTAGGTTGTGCGAGTATGTCTGCAGGAAGCCTGTTCAGTCATTACAGCGCACAAAACAAAGCGATCTACCAAGCCGTTAAATTTGGAGATTATTCAGAGGCTCAGCAAGAGCTACCAGATTACGCGGCAGGCGACATCCTTGATAACTTTGAAAGAGGCAGAATTAATCTGCTGGATCAAAAATACCCTGAGAGTAAGGCTTCGTTTGAAGTGGCTGATCAGGCGGTTACTGAGCAGCAACGCAAAGCCGTGATCTCAATCTCAGACAGTGCAACCAGTGTGGGTGCGTTGGCTGTGAATGACAATATTACCGAGTATGTGCCAGCCGATTACGAGTTGGGCTTTCTTCATCTGTATCTCGGTTTAAATTACCTCAAGAAAAACGATTTAGAAGGTGCGGTGATCGAAATGCGTCGCGCCAACCAAGTTCAAGAACAAGCGAAGAAGCAACGCGAGGCTGAGTTAGACAAAGCAGCCAGCGATGCGAAGAAGCAAGGCTTGTCTGCCAATGTGGGTAGCATCCTTGCCAATTACCCTGATGCGGGTAAGAAACTGCAGTCAGTACAGAATGCGTATCTGATGTTCTTGTCTGGTCTGCTTTATGAAGCGTCAAATGATTTAAACAGCGCCTACGTTGACTATCGTCGTGCTTTGGCTGTGATGCCAGATAACCAAGAAATCATCGATAGAACCATGGCAACAGCCGCTCGTTTAGGGATGCGACAAGATTTAGCAACATTAGAAAAACGCTATAAGCAATCTTCTAAACTTAGTGCAGGTGAAGGGCGAGTGATTGTTCTTCAAGAGCAGAGCGCTGTGCAAGCTATGGACAGTTGGCGACTGGATTTGCCTGTTTATGACAGTCGCGATCAGGGGGCAATATACTCTCTTGCGCTGCCATATTACCCAAGTCAAAACGTAGAGCGTTTTTCTGCCTTGCGAATCAGCGGACAGCCGCTACAAGAACATTTGATCACTGATGTAAACGCGATGGCGCAGAACGATCTATCGGAACGTATGACAAGCATTGTTATTCGCCAAGCGCTACGTGTAGTCGCGAAAGATCGCATTCGAAAAGAAGCAACCAAAGGCGATGATGTCGGTAATATTCTGTTCAACGTGTGGAACACACTGACAGAGCAACCAGACACTCGCAGTTGGCAATCATTACCTGCAGAGATTAAGAGCAGTACGTTTGTAGCAAATAGCGGTCAATATACGTTGGAAGCGGGCGCTAAAACCTACGACTTTGATATTCGAGAAGGGCAGACCACCTTGGTGTGGATTTCTCGACAAGGAAACAATGCAACAATGTGGCATAAACAGCTAGGGAGGCTGTAATGAAAAAGTGGTTAGTGAGCTTAGCAGCGGTTATGGCTCTGGCTGGTTGTGCTGATAATACAGCTGGCGTAAGGGTCGATAGTCTGACTCAGAACGTATTCTTTGGCGACAATGTATTGGGCAGCCGCTTACAAGTTGAAGATATACGTACCGATCAGATTGATGGTCACACTCGAGGTATTGTCCGCTTAAACAGTAACTATAAAGGTGACCAACACATCCTTTATCGTTTCTATTGGTACGACGATGCTGGGCTTGAGGTCAACTTGAAACAAGGACCTTGGAAGCAAGCGATTGTACGTGGCTTTGAAAGCATTTCGTTGTCGGAAGTATCGGTAAACCCGAAAGCGACTCAGTTCCGAGTTCAGTTCCGAGAGCAGTAGTAACAGATTCAGTTAGAACTGGCGCGGTTAATATCGACTAGCGCTGAAAAGCGAATTGATTCGCACAGATAAAATTTAAGAGTGTGGGTAACCCCACTCAGTGATAAGTTGAGGAAACAAAATGAAAAAGAGTGTCATTGCGCTACTAGGTTTAGCGGTTATTTTAGGCGGTTGTTCAAACAAGGTAAGCTACGGTGATGCACAAGCAGTAGAAACCACGACAATCGATTTCGGTTCAACTGACCTTCAAACGATTGCGGGTGAAATGGTCGATAGCATGATGGCGTCTGGTTCTGTGTCTTACATTACTCGTGAACAGCGTCCAATCGTGTTTGTAGAGCGAATCAAGAACAAAACAAGTGAGCACATCGATACTGAGTCAATCACTGACACTATCAGTACTAAGATGCTGAACTCTGGTAAGTTCCGTTTCGTTGATATGGACCGTGTAGAGTCTGTTCGTGACCAATTGAACTTCCAAAACAACGATGAGCTTGTAAACCAAAGTTCAGCGATTCAATTCGGTAAAATGGTTGGTGCTCAGTACATGCTGTACGGCAACCTATCAAGCATCGTTAAGAAAGCGGGTAGCGATGAAGACGTATACTACAAAATGACGATGCGTCTAATGGATCTTGAGTCTGGCTTGATTGAATGGGCTGACGAGACTGAAATCCGTAAGCAACAATCTAAGAGCCTACTAGGCCTTTAATTTCGCTTACTTGCCAACTATGCGCAGCCGGATTTGACAATGTCTAGTATTGGCAGCGCTTAATCTTGACAGCGTATAGCTTGGTCACACGCCAATGCAGTGCATGATGTGCTGTTTATGAAGAGACACTGGCTTTTGGTCAGTGTCTTTTTTGTAGGGAATGAAGACGTTTATAGGGAGTAAATATGGCAATTTTTTCTTGGTCTGAGGCTAAGCTTCTTGATACCAGTTTGAGTTCGCTTGACGGTTACTTTTCTGAGCCTCCAGTTAGAGCACAGACATTAACAGGCGGTTTGACCAATCGATGTTGGAAGTTGGTCGATGCCGATGGTACTGCGTATGTTTGGCGGCCAACCACACCTATCACCAAAGCGTTCTTCATTTCTCGCCATGAAGAGTACCAAGTGCTGTCTGCCATTGAGCGACTCGGTATCGGGCCAAGCCCAATGGTAGTGAATGAGCAGGGGTTACTGGTTGAGTGGATTGCGGGTGAGACACTTTACGAAGATCTAGAACTCGATGACCTGTTGAAAACGCTGATCTCTGTTCATCTGGTTAATACTGCGCGATTACCACTGCAACCATTCAGTTTCACGGCGCGAGTCGACCATTACTGGCTGCAGCTTGATGCGATTCATAAGACCGAAGCCTGCACTAAGATTTATCAAGAGTGGCGCGTGGCTCCGAGTATTACCAATGTTGACCTGTCTTTGTGCCATTTTGACTTAGGTGGTTATAACCTAGTGAGAAACAGTGACTGCATTAAGATTATTGATTGGGAATACGCTGCGCTCGCAGACCCTAGGCTCGATTTAACATTAACCATTGCGGTTGCTGGCGCGCCAGTCACAGAAGCGGTTGAGAAGTACTGTCAGCTGCGAGGAATCCATGATGTTCAGCCTTGGCTTGATGGTGTAGAAGCATGGTTACCAAGAAGCCAGATGATGGCGATGCTATGGTATTTACTTGCTCATCAGCTTTGGGGCGATGAAAGTTATCTGCGTGAAGCGGAGGCTCTGAGTCACACTTTATGTAGCTAGGATCACGTTTAGGAAGTGAAAAATATAATTTCTCAGCTGTTACCTTTAAAACCTTGTTTTTCGTGTTAGATTGATCAAAACGTACCAATATTCAACGGGGGAGGTACAATGATTATCTATCTACATGGCTTCGACTCAACAAGCCCGGGCAATCACGAAAAAATACTGCAGTTGCAATTCATTGATGATGACGTTCGTTTCATCAACTACAGTACTTTGCATCCAAAACACGATATGCAGCATCTGCTAAAAGAAGTGCATAAGGTGATAGAGCAATCCGATGATCCGCATCCCATTATTTGTGGTGTAGGTTTAGGTGGTTTTTGGTCTGAGCGTATTGGTTTCTTATGTGGGATTAAGCAGGTGGTGTTCAACCCTAATCTGCACCCTGAGAACAACATGGTAGGTCGAATTGACCGTCCAGAAGAGTACGAAGACATCGCAACTAAATGTGTTGCTCAGTACCGTATGAAAAACAAAGGACGCTGTTTAGTGGTGCTTTCTCGTGAAGATGAAATTCACGACAATACCAAAACAGCTGCCGCGCTAGAAGATTACTATGATGTAATCTGGGATGAGAAAGAGAGTCATAAATTCAAAAAGATCTCTCAACATCTTCAAGCAATGAAAGCGTTCAAAAACGCTTAATCAATCCAGATGTTTTATAAAAGCAGTGCTCAATGAGTGCTGCTTTTTCACATCTGAATCTTAGAGATTGGTATTGATAAAGTAGTTGTATATGTTTTATCGGTCGGTTTGTGCATTTATAGATCAGTTTGCGCAAACGTTAACTAATTAGTCGCGAATCCTCATTGAGGGTAAGGATTTTTTTGTTGCGGTCATCTTTTTGCTATATATAATGTTCCCAAGCAAAATATTTTGACAAATATCAAAAAAAATTGAGAGCGAGTGAAAAAACTTGCCCATAATTTGTGTTCTGCCTCTCAGGTAGTCACCTTTTATATCCACGTGAGCAAAGCAACAAACCATTATTTGTTGTTTGTAACCCCTCTAACTACTCGGTGAGCTGTCGTTATTCTTTTTCGCGGTAACCCAATTTGTAACAGCCTTCGCATTCAAGGCCGAGTAGATACATAGAATTTATCGGTTGGAGTAATCGAGCCGAACCCCATTTATTCATTTTGTAGAGGATTGTCATTGTGACAAAAATTATCGTAGTAGGCGGCGGTGCTGGTGGTTTAGAACTAGCAACTAAGCTAGGCCGCACTTTAGGTCGTAAGAAACGTGCCCAGATTACTCTGGTAGACCGTAAAGCAAGCCACCTATGGAAACCATTACTTCATGAAGTAGCAACGGGCTCACTGGATGAAGGTGTTGATGCATTAAGCTACCGTGCGCACGCAAAAAACCATTACTTCGATTTCCAAATGGGCAGCCTGAACGACATCGATCGTGAGCGTAAAGTGATTGCACTAAGCGAGCTTACAGACGAGCACGGTGAACTGCTGATGCCAAGCCGTGAACTTGAATACGATATTCTAGTGATGGCGCTAGGCTCAACGTCAAACGACTTCAACACTCCAGGCGTTCGTGACAACTGTATTTTCCTTGATAGCCCAGAGCAAGCACACCGTTTCCGTACAGAAATGAACAATCAGTTCTTAAAGCTTCACGCTAAGAACGGTCAAGGCACGGTAGACATCGCGATTGTTGGTGCTGGTGCAACTGGTGTAGAGCTTTCTGCAGAGCTACACAACGCCGTTAAAGAACTTCGTACTTACGGCTTCGGCGACCTAGATTCAAGCAAGCTGAACGTAAACCTAGTTGAAGCGGGTGAGCGTATTCTTCCAGCTCTACCTCCTCGTATTTCAAGTGCAGCACACTCTGAGCTAACCAAGCTTGGTGTGAACGTTCGTACGAATACGATGGTGACTCAGGCGGATTCTGACGGCCTAACAACCAAAGATGGTGACAAGATCCCAGCTCAAATCATGGTATGGGCAGCAGGTATCAAAGCACCAGATTTCATGAAAGATATCGGTGGTCTTGAAACCAACCGTATCAACCAGTTGGTTGTGAAGAACACGCTGCAAACAACACTGGATGACAACATCTTTGCAATCGGTGACTTGGCGCAATGTACACAAGCAGACGGTTCATTCGTTCCGCCACGTGCACAAGCGGCTCATCAAATGGCAAGCTGTGCATTCAGCAACATCATTGCTAAGTTGAACGGTCGTGACCTGAAAGACTACATCTACAAAGACAAAGGCTCGCTAGTTTCACTTAGCCGTTTCTCTACGGTAGGTAGCTTGATGGGTAACCTGACGAAAGGCTCGATGATGGTCGAAGGTCGTATTGCTCGTGTGGTTTACATCTCTTTGTACCGCATGCACCAGATGGCGCTTCACGGCTTAATCAAAACATCACTGATGATGCTGGTTGGTCGTATTAACCGTGTACTTCGTCCAAACCTAAAGCTTCACTAATCAGGTAAGCCTTCTCAGAGCATTACGCTGATAATAAAAAAGAGCTCTTCGGAGCTCTTTTTTGATCGTGTCGATTATGGATTATCGCAGGTGTTGAACTCATTTCTGCTGTTAAGACGTTGGAGGTAGCACAGAATAAACCACGCCATCTTTCGGCTTACCGTTAAACAGAAATCGATTCTGGGCAATGGTTTCTCGCTCAGCGCCACACTTCTCGATCAACTTTTGGCTGGGTAGGTTCTCGGTATCGCAGACAATCTCCAAACGCGTTAACTTGAGTTGCGCGAAACAAAATTCAAATAGGGCGAACATCGCTTCTTTGGCGATCCCTCTCCTTTGAAAGTCATCACCGACCCAATAACCTAAACTCGCCATATTAAAGGTGTGGTAAAGCTCATTAATGGCAACCATACCGACTAACTTATCGCTTTTTCGTTCAAAGATGCCAAAGCCAAACGCATCGGCTTTCACCCAGTTCAGGCGAGTTGCCAGAATAAATTTCTCGGCCTCGCCGATAGAAAACTCTTTATGACACCAGTCGACCCATGGCAGCAAGCTAGGGGAGGACTTAACCAGCTGAGAAAATTCTTGAGCATCTGAGGCCTCAATGATTTTAAGGCTAAGATTTTGTGTGTTGATCTGAAATTCAGGGCTCATAGAGCGTACCAAGTAACGTGTAAGTACTGAGCAAAGAGAGTCAGTACAGAATAAAGATAGATAGCACTTAATAAAACGCCCTCACTAGGAGGGCGGATTGAATTATTTATATAATTATAGCCGAATCGGCAAGTAATTTACTGCGCTACACGTCTAACTTGAATCACCATTCCAAGAAGTGGGTGGTCAAGGTAATGAGTTTCTGTACTGCGCATACGACGTTTTTGGTCCATGCGGTAGCTCTTAAGGAACTCTTGGACTTCAACCGTCGGAGAAATTTCAGTTAGATTGCCCACCTGGACGTTGCTTTCTGCGCCACTTACTGGTGAATCTAGCTCAATTTGTTGCTCTTGTAGAGTCACTTCACGAACGCTTGGCGCTTTTAAATCTAATGTCGTTTCAGCGTATAGGTAGTGCTGAACGTAGATTTGCAGCTTGCCGTCTAATTCGTAGAGTGGCTTATCAATGGTCTCTTCTTGGAACCCATCAGCGCTGCCTGCAGTGATTGCGCCTTTTTCAGAGCCATCAGCATTAAACTGTTTAGAGAAATCTTTACCTGCTTGAATATGGAAAACAGGTGCCGAGCTCTTACCTTGGTCGCCTTGACGCCAAGCGGTATGCATCAGAACTTCAAAGCCAGCGTGTTTACTTAGCTTGTCTTTCTGAGGCGTTAACTTGTATTCCGAGTAAGGTAGCATTTGAACGCCTTTCTTTGCTCGGTATTGGGTATCTTGAAATGAACCAACGCGTTCAAGTGAAATCTTAGGCTGTGTATTTGGCCAAGATTCGTTCACCTTCTCTGCATCAACAGCGCGCTTAAAAATGATCACTTCTATATCAAATTGTCTCTGCGCCAAACTTGGCAGTGAGACGAACAATAGTAGCAGTGGGATCAGTCTTTTCATTTTTACTCCGTCTTCCAGCCGAACTACCGGCTGGATAATTTATATGTGCAAGTGGATTGGGTCTTATGCTGAAGGCAGCAAGTTTTGTCTGAATTCGCCCAATAAATCACTAACAAATTGAATTCGCTTCCGTCTGTCGACCAATGGTATCGTAAACTTGAACTTTGTTGGTCCTTCCATTGAAAACTTTTGCGGTTGAGATTGCAACAGTTTAACAAGGTAGGTCGGGTTTATGTCAGCATCCGGGTAGAATTCTAAGAATCCACCCTTATCGTGGGCTTCAATTTTCTTCGCTTTGATAGACGCTGCGGCTAATTTTAGCTCAGAAACTGATAACAAGTTCTTGGTTGCATCAGGCAGAAGGCCGAAGCGATCAATCAGCTCGACTTTCAACTCTGCCAATTCGTCGGTGTCACTCACACTCGCAATACGTTTGTATGTTGATAAACGCGTGTTGATGTCTGGAATATAGTCGTCTGGCAATAGTGCAGGCAGACGCATCTCAATTTCAGTTTGTTCACGCAATAGATCATCAAGCGAAGGCTCTCGACCTTCTTTCAACGCTTCAACCGCTTGTTCAAGCATCTCCATGTACAAGGTGAAACCAACCGACTGGATTTGACCACTCTGTTCATCACCCAACAGCTCACCCGCACCACGAATCTCTAAATCGTGAGTTGCTAGGGTAAAGCCTGCGCCCAAGTCTTCGAGCGAAGCTATCGCATCCAATCGCTTGATCGCATCTTTGGTCATTGCTTTAGGGTGTGGCGTTAACAAGTAAGCATAAGCTTGGTGGTGCGAACGACCTACACGACCACGTAATTGGTGCAGCTGTGCTAAACCAAGGTTATCGGCTCTGTCCATCAAGATGGTATTTGCCGTTGGTACGTCGATACCGGTTTCAATGATGGTTGTACACACCAGTAAGTTGAAGCGCTGGTGGTAGAAGTCATTCATGATGCGTTCCAGTTCGCGCTCTCGCATCTGGCCATGAGCTACAGTCACGCGCGCCTCTGGAATCAGCTTTTGCAATGACTCTGCTGTTTTCTCAATCGTGTCGACTTGGTTGTGCAGGAAGTAAACTTGACCACCACGCATTATTTCACGAAGCACCGCTTCCCTGACGATGGCATCATCACTTTCGCGAACGAAGGTTTTAATTGCCAAGCGTCGTGCGGGTGGTGTAGCGATGATAGACAAATCACGCATGCCACTCATTGCCATGTTCAGCGTTCGCGGGATCGGTGTCGCAGTAAGCGTTAGAATATCGACATCCGCACGCATCGCTTTCACTTTCTCTTTCTGACGCACACCAAATCGGTGTTCTTCATCGACAACCAGCAAGCCAAGGTCTTTAAACTTAATATCACTGGAAAGTAGCTTGTGAGTACCCACTAAGATATCGACCTTACCGTCGGCGACATCTTGCATGATCAACTTCTGCTCTTTAGCTGATTTGAATCGGGATAGAACCTCAACACGAATCGGCAAGTTGGCGAAACGGTCACGGAAGTTCTCGAAGTGTTGCTGAGCAAGTAGGGTAGTAGGAACTAACACCGCCACTTGTTTACTGTTATCCGTACAAACGAATGCTGCGCGCATTGCGACTTCTGTTTTACCAAAACCAACATCACCACACACTAAGCGGTCCATGGCTTTTGCTTGGCACATGTCAGACATCACCGCATTGATTGCCATCGCTTGGTCATCGGTTTCTTCAAATGGGAAGCCAGATTTGAAGGTTGCGTATTGCCCGCGATCTAAAACAAATTTATAGCCAGGTTTAAGCTCACGCTTGGCGTAAACATCCAGCAGCTCTGCAGCAACGTCACGTACTTTTTCAGCGGCACGCTTACGCGCTTTTTGCCACGCCTCACCACCTAGTTTATGCAGTGGTGCAGAATCTTCAGCGCCGCCAGAGTAGCGCCCGATTAAGTTCAGAGAAGCAACAGGTACGTAGAGCTTGGCATCATTTTGATACTCAAGCGTTACGTATTCTGTTTTCATACCACCCGCTTCAAGTGTTTGCAGGCCGATGTAACGACCAATACCGTGGTCAATATGAACAACAGGTTGACCCGGTTTAAGTTCGGCTAAGTGACGAATGACAGTGTCGCTGTTAACACTTTTTTTGTCTTTCTTACGGCGCTGAACAACGCGATCACCCAACAGGTCGCTTTCACAGATAAGGGCGATGTTTTGCTCTTCATGGATAAAACCGTGTTCAGCAGAGCCAAGGATGAGGCTGAACTTGTCTTTGCCTTTAATTGAGGCATCGAGGTTTTCAACTTCGCTTGGTCGTACTTTAATACCACGAAGCAGTTCACTCAGCGCTTCACGACGACCTTCTGATTCAACCGAAAAGACCACTTTTCCTTCGAAGGCTTCAGTGAACTTTCTTAGGTTTGCGAGTGGTTCTTTATTCTGATGCTGAACACTGAGATCAGGAAGAGACACAACCGGAAGGTTGGTACGTCCAGCTTTCTCTTCAATTGAATCTAAGCTCAGATTGACTTGTGGCTTCTGTTTGAAGTGTGCGAACAGCTCGTCTTTCTTCAGCCACAGTTGTTCAGGCGTGAGAAGTGGCCGTAATGGGTCAACACCGCGCTGTTCGTATCGATGAGCAACGTCCGTTAGGAATGAGTCTACTGCAGTCTCGACATCACCTAGAATCAGCAGTTGCGCTTCATCGGCAACGTAATCAAACAAGGTTTCTGTGTGATCGAAGAACAGCGGTTGCCAGTACTCGATACCAGCAGGCCAAGTACCCTTAGAAACCTGCATATAAACCGATTCTGGTTCGCGGCGCGCATCAAACTGTTGGCGCCAACGAATACGGAAATCTTCAATCGCCGTTTCCGAGGTTGGGAATTCGTGAGCAGGCAGCAGGCGGATCTCAGAGATGTCTTCGATAGAACGCTGGTTTTCAGGATCGAAAGTACGAATAGTGTCGATTTCGTCATCGAAAAAATCGATTCGATACGGGTCTTTACTGCCCATTGGGAACAGATCGAGAATAGAACCACGACTTGCGTATTCACCGGGGCCAAACACTTGATCAACGTAACGATAGCCTGACTTTTCAAGCTGTAGGCGCAGTTTCTCAAGCGAGTAGAGATCGCCCGTTTTCACCATTAACGTGTGTTGTAGCAAAAAGTCTCGCGGTGACTGGCGTTGCAATAACGTGCTGATCGGAACGATCGTGATGCCATCTTTTAGTGTTGGCAGTGCGTAAAGGCGTGCGATACGATCTGAGATGATCTCTTGGTGCGGCGAGAAGCTATCGTATGGCAGCGTTTCCCAGTCAGGGAATAATGCGACTTCATGTGCCGTAAACTGTTCAATTTCAGATTGAAGCTTAAGCGCCACTTGTGGGTCGGGTACAGCCAAGACGGTATGGCTGTTGTGTTGCTCTGCGAGTTTGGCAATGGCAAGAGCGAGAGACGAACCGACTAGGTTACCGATGTGCTTTTTGTCACCGGCACCTTTAAGTTTAGGTAGTGTAAATATGGATTTTTTGGTCATGTTAATTTACTTGTTATCTCGGTCTAGAGAGCGTTGACGCAAGAGTTTCTGTTGTTGATAAAGTGCCGCTTTAATGAGCAGGTCTTGGTCGGTATCGCGAAGATGAGCGTATTTAAATTTGATTTCGAAACCTGAGTCTTTCGCCTCGCTAGCAAATACTTCTGCGTAGCAATAAATGGCTGCAGCTGGGTGCTCTAGAAAAAGTTTGGCTTTTACTAAGCGACCCGGTTCGATGTCTGCTTTTGAAAAGCAGGAAAACTGACTCGCACCAAATGAATAGGTGTGAGTGCGAAATTTCTCATCATCTTGCTGCGATAACATAAAGCTCAACAAGAGGTTTAATTTTGAGTTTTGTGCATCCAATAAACTGGTGACATTCTTCAAGTCGCTGTTTTTCAGTTCCGCTCGAGCGCTGTCAGCTAACAGATCCAATTGGCTAAATTCACTTGCCACCACAAATGGTGCTGGGATCTCAGATTCGAATTGAATTTGAGAAGGTAAAGTGAAGCCGCTGTCCATTGGTTCAATATTAGCGGTAAGGCTATGGTGAACGGTGAAAAACTCTTGTTCTGTCATGCGTTAGTTCCTTGAAGTGATCTATTGATTATCGCTATGTGGCCACAGTAATCAAGGTCAGTTAATTGAAAGTCTCAAATAGTTGTTTGAAATTTGGCTATTTGACAAGGTTCTGTTTTTCAAGCCTAACTAATTGAGTTAATTCACTCTATATTTTCAATTAACCCCTACACAGTAACAGCAATACCCGTTACATTAACCCGCATCCCCTTTAGATGGTTCAAAGTATGTTTCATCCTATTTCGTTGTTTGTTGGCCTACGCTATTTGAAAGGCCGTTCAGGTGATCGCTTTAGCCGTTTTGTTTCTTATATGTCGACGGCAGGTATCACCATTGGTGTGCTGTCTTTGGTTACTGTTTTATCGGTAATGAATGGATTCGAAGCGCAGTTAAAAGACCGAATTCTTGGTGTTCTTCCTCAAGCGGTGGTTTATGAGCAAGGTGGCACTACCTCTCTTTCTGCCCAAGCGCCTAATTTTGCAGAGCAAATCTCGCTTAATGGTCACGTTGAACCGATTGTCCGCAGTGAGGCAGTGATTCAGAGTCCGGCTCAATTATCTGCGGGTTTGTTAATTGGCATTGAACCCAATTCAGATGACCCTCTTCAAAACCACTTGATTGCGGGCAGATTGTCTTCACTTAAAGCGGGCCAGTATCAGCTATTTCTTGGTCACACCTTGGCCAGAAATTTGAAGGTATCTATGGGTGACAAAGTTCGCCTGATGGTGACCAGCGCGAGCCAGTACACCCCGTTAGGTCGTATTCCAAGCCAACGAAATTTCACCGTTGCCGGTATTTTCAATACAGGTTCTGATATCGACGCTCAACTTATGGTGACAGACATCCAAGACGCTGGGCGTTTGATGCGTTATAAATCAGACACCATTTCAGGCTGGCGACTATTTTTTGAAGACCCGTTTGAAGTCGCAGAGTTATCAACTCAGCCATTACCGGAAGGTTGGTTGTGGAGCGACTGGCGTGACCAACGTGGCGAGCTGTTCCAAGCGGTTCGTATGGAGAAAAACATGATGGGTTTAATGCTTGGGCTTATCATCGGGGTTGCTGCATTTAATATTATCTCTGCGCTGATTATGGTGGTGATGGAGAAACAATCTGAGGTCGCGATACTTAAAACTCAGGGCATGACTGACGGCCAAGTGATGGGCATCTTTATGGTTCAGGGCGCGAGTAGTGGCGTGATTGGTGCGCTCTCTGGTGGTGTGTTAGGCGTTGCTCTAGCGATGAACCTTAATACTATTTTAGAAGCGATGGGTGTTGCTCTATTCTCGTTTGGTGGTCAGTTACCAATTTTGATTAACCCAATTCAAATCGCTGTTGTTGTGGTTCTGGCTATTGCACTTAGCCTGATTGCCACTGTATTCCCTTCTTATCGTGCATCGTCTGTGAAACCTGCTGAGGCCCTTCGTTATGAGTAATTTTCTTCAATGTAATGATATCCGTAAAACGTACCGTGAAGGCTCGTTAGATACTGAGGTGCTCAAGGGAGTCAGCTTTGACATCGAAAAGGGTGAGCTAGTAGCAATCATCGGTACCTCTGGCTCGGGCAAAAGTACCTTACTGCATATCTTAGGCGCATTAGACGATGCTTCTGCGGGCAGTGTGAGTTTTCTTGGTCAAGATTTAGCATCTTTGAGTTCGAATAAGCAGGCGAAGCTTCGCAACCAGCATCTTGGCTTTGTGTATCAGTTCCATCATCTTCTATCTGACTTTTCAGCTTTAGAAAACGTGGCGATGCCGTTATTGATTGGCGGCGAAAAGCCCGCTAAAGCAAAGCAAGAAGCACAACGTTTGTTGGACAAAGTTGGATTGAGTCACCGCGTGGACCACCGACCTTCAGAGCTTTCTGGTGGCGAGAGGCAACGTGTGGCGATTGCTCGTGCATTGGTGAATAAGCCTGCGCTAGTGTTGGCGGATGAACCAACCGGTAACCTTGACCATAACACCGCACTGTCTATTTACGACTTAATGCGTGAACTGAACCGTGAATACGATACTGCCTTTTTGGTCGTGACTCACGATGGTGAACTTGCCGGTAAGATGGATCGCCAACTTCACATGCAAGATGGTTTACTGGTCAACGTAGAAAAAGAGGAGAGCTAAGTGTTTTCCTCTTTATCTCTATTGATAGGCGGCCGATTTAGCCGTGCGAAACAACGAGACAAGATGGTGTCGTTCATCTCATTGTCTTCGACCATTGGTATTGCGGTTGGTGTCGCGGTGATCATTATCGGCTTATCTGCGATGAATGGCTTTGAGCGAGAGCTTCAATCACGAGTACTTTCTGTCATTCCTCATGGTGAATTTGAAGGCGTGAATGAGCCTGTGACTCGTTGGGAGCACGTGATTGAGGAGTCGGTTAAGCACGATAAAGTCGTTGCTGCTGCGCCTTATGTAAAAATTACAGCGCTTGCTGAAAAGGGCAAAGAACTCAAAGCAATTGAAGTTCGCGGCGTTGACCCACAACTTGAGCAACAAGTATCGAGCCTGTCGAGTTTTATCGATAAGCAAGCTTGGAGTGAGTTTAAAGCAGGGCAACAACAAATCATCTTAGGTTCTGGTGTAGCGAATGTGCTGGGTGCGAAAGTCGGTGATTATCTGACTTTGATGATTCCAGCGGTAAACGGTTCTGTGAAGGTTCAGGCGCCAAAGCGTGTTCGAGTGAAAGTGGTTGGCTTGCTGACGCTTAATGGCCAGATTGACCACAGCTTGGCTCTGATTCCGATTGGTGATGCTCAGGTCTACGCCAACTTAGGTGAGGCGGTAACTGGAGTCTCTTTAAAAGTGACCGATGTGCTGAACGCGAACTCTATTGTGCGTGAAGTGGGCAATCAGCTTGATGTGTATGTGTATCTACGAAGCTGGCAGCAGAAGTTTGGTTTCTTGTATCGAGATATCCAACTCGTTCGTACCATCATGTATCTGGTGATGGTACTGGTTATTGGTGTGGCTTGTTTCAATATTGTCTCGACGCTAATGATGGCAGTAAAAGACAGAGCATCAGAGATCGCGATTTTAAGAACCATGGGTGCATCAGACGGCCTTGTGAAGCGCATCTTTGTTTGGCAGGGCGTATTCTCAGGCGTGTTAGGCAGTTTAGTGGGCAGTGCAATAGGTGTGCTAGTCGCTCTTAATCTCACGACACTAATCAAAGGACTTGAAAAGTTGGTCGATCACCAGTTCTTGTCCGGTGATATCTATTTTGTCGACTTCTTGCCATCACAACTTGATATGACGGATGTTGTTGTGGTTTCCGGCACTGCGATTGTGCTGAGTTTACTGGCGACATGGTACCCAGCATCACGCGCGGCGAAGTTGAATCCAGCCTCAGTGCTGAGTTCTAAATAGCATTCGCCTAAATAACAGGCCGTCAGTTTTCAGTCGATACAAAAAAGGATCCCAGTGGGATCCTTTTTTATTGAATTCAATTCGTGTTCTTTACGACTTTCGTTACATGCCAATCTTGCAGAGGTAAGTAGCTCATCCGATTTTAACTTGTGTACGTTTTAAGTGAAGCGCATACAAGGTTAGATTGAATAACAAGAAATGGCGTTCAGTGCCTTGCTTGTCGCTTCTTCCAACTTCTTACTACTGAGTAGCGCCATAAACCGCGAATACCAAAGTAGCCAATCATTGCTGAAACCACGCCACAAATCAGACAACCCAATAAGAACGGAGGCCCTATAGTGCTCATTTGCGCCAAGATGAAGTCCCAAGACAATTCGAAATGGAAGGCTTGCGGTGGCACATGCATAACAAACGCCCCGACTTTATAAGCAAAGTAGAAGAGAACAGGCATGGTAACCGGGTTACTGATCCAAACAAGTGCGACAGCTAAAGGCAGGTTAACGCCACATGCGACAGCAAGGCCTGCAGACATAATCATTTGACTTGGTAGAGGGACAAACGCCATGAATAACCCAACAGCAAACGCGCCAGCCGCAGAGCGACGATTAAGGCACCATAAGTTGGGGTTGTACAAAACATTGCCAAAAACTTTCAATGCTTTCTGACGCTTGATTAGATCATGGTCAGGCATAAATCGTTTGATAAACTTTCTTGGCATAGGAGGAAGCTACTCTCTTGTTTAACACTTGGTTCTTGATTTCATTTGCTGCGACAGTTGTGTCTGCCAGCTTCTGGCCTGTGATGCCACATTGGGTTTGGGCACCATTGATGCTGTTGTTACTGCTAGCACCAACAAAGTATAGCGTTTTCCGGAGTGCAAGAGGTCCAGTAACAGCATTGATACTAGTTATCTGCCTAGGGAATGCGATTGAAATACAAACGAGTCGCTTATTCCAATCAGGGCAGAATACTACCATAAATGCGTCGGTTGTTAGCCTTTTTAGTGAAAATAGCCACGGTTTTGAAAGCGTAATAGTAGTCAGATCAATTGGCGGCGAAAAATTAATCTTTCCTCAATTGATAAAATTGCGTTTGTTTACTCCTTTCAAGCTAACGCTTGGAGATGATGTCTATTTATCGGCCTCAATAAAGCCGATATGGGGCAAACTCAACGAAGCCGGCTTTGACCGAGAAAAGTACTTGTTTAGTGCTGGCGTGGTTGCCAATGCAACTTACAGAGCAGATACCAAGTACCGAATTCATTCTAGCACCAACTTACGCGCCCAATGGTTTGAAGCCAGCCTTGAAAGGTTAAGTCTGCTGGCAAATCAAGATCTCATTATCGCTTTGAGTTTTGGATATCGAGACCTTATTCCGCCTCAGCGGTGGGATATGCTTAAAAGCAGTGGCCTGATTCACTTGATGGCTATTTCGGGGCTGCATATTGGGATTGCCTTTGGTATCGGCTATCAGATTGGCAAGATATTAAGGTTACTTTCCCCTTCATTTCTTTGGTTACCTACAATATTCGGGCTCGGCTTGGCGTATTTCTATAGTTGGTTTGCTGGATTCACGCTGCCAACTTTGAGAGCTTTGGTGATGTGCGTTATCGCGAGTTATTTCTTGTGGCGTGGGCAAAATATCAGTTTGCTTCGATATGTTACTTTAAGTGTGTGCGTGGTTCTGCTGATTTGGCCGTTTTCAGCTTTGTCGAGCAGTTTTTGGTTGTCCTTTGGTGCATTGGGCGCTGTTTTCTATATCGCCTGTAATACTCAGCGCTCAGCTTCAAGCTTTACATTTATCGACTACGCACTCCAACTTATTAAGCTTCAACTGATGCTGACATTCCTTATCGCGCCTTCCTCGATGTTGTTTTTCAAAGGAGTCAGTTTAGTCTCTGTTTTCTACAACTTGTTCCTTTTGCCTTGGGTATCGATGGTGACGATCCCGCTGTTGTTTCTGGCAATGTTTCTAAGCTTAATATCGGAGTCAGTGTCTGGCGTGGTTGGTATAACAGCGCTAGACAATGATTTGGTCAGTCAGCTGTGGAAGTTAGTCGACTTATCGCTTGAGCCTCTCGTATTTAGTCTTCCTTTCTCTGAGCGATTTTGGATCCAAGTCGATAATCAGACGATTGCATTATCAGTATTCCTTATCTTGTTTTTGAGCTTTGTTAGTCGGTATTTCAAGCGAACATTATCGATATTGGTAACTGCAGTGTTTGTGCTGTGGTGGGAGTTCAGCAAACCCCAGCAAGACAAACTAACTATTGATATCTTGGATGTTGGGCATGGGTTGTCTTTGGTCTTGGAAAAGAACAATCAGATTGTTGTTTATGATCTTGGCAATGCGTGGCCAGGAGGCTCGGTTGTTGAGTCTTTGTTGATTCCTACTTTGAATCAACGGGGGATTTATGAATTAGAAGGCGTGATTGTGAGTCATTTCGATTCTGACCATGCTGGTGGTTATCCGGCATTACTTGAGAACTATACGCCAAAGTGGATAAGAACCAGTCAGAACATTATTCAAGAACGCCAATCTATCACTCAAGCCCCGTCTAATATTCAAACATGTACTATTGGAGAGGTTTGGAACTGGCAAGATGTTGTTTTTGAGGTGTTGTGGCCGCCTAAGCAAGTAAAGAGGGCGTATAACCCACATTCGTGTGTGGTCAAGATCTCAGATCATAGTGCTGATTTCTCAATGTTGCTCAATGGTGATATTGAACTGGTAAGTGAGTGGTTACTTGCTCGTGAAGGAGAACAGCTAAGGAGTGATGTTATGTTGGTTCCGCATCATGGCAGCGATTCGTCATCGATTAAGTCGTTTATTGAGGCGGTGTCTCCTCAGCTGGCGATAGCTTCTCTTGCCAAAGGCAACCAGTGGGGAATGCCGAGTGAGTTTGTTATTGAACGTTATCAGGAAGCGGGGAGTACTTGGCTAGATACTGGAGAAAGCGGACAAATAACCATCACTCTTAGCAAAGAAGGTTGGCAATATCATGCGATTAGAGAACAACAAGGCGGGCAGTGGTATAGGCAGATGCTCCGTAAGGGAGTAGAATAGATAGATTATTGTGAGAAAATTAAGCGATTCTATGTCAACACAAACAGATGAAACTACCTGGGTCACATTTAAAAGACTTTGGACTTATATTCGATTATATAAGGCCGGCCTAGGTGTTGCGGTAATTGCGCTTATTATAAATGCCGTTTCTGATACCTATATGATTTCCTTACTAAAGCCGTTACTTGATGAAGGCTTTGGTAATGCTGAATCTGACTTTTTACGTACACTTCCACTTATTATCTTTGCCATGATGTTCGTTCGTGGCGTCAGTGGCTTTGTTTCAACCTATTGCTTGAGTTGGGTCTCTGGCAATGTGGTGATGGAAATTCGTCGTAAGATTTTCAGCCATTTCATGCACATGCCTGTTTCTTTCTTCGATAAAGAACAGACAGGCGCATTGCTATCTCGAATTACTTACGATTCAGAGCAAGTGTCTGCAGCAACCAGTAAAGCGTTAGTCAGTATTGTCCGTGAAGGTGCAAGTATTATTGGCTTGTTGACGCTGATGTTCTGGAATAGTTGGCAGTTATCTTTGGTGTTATTTGCTGTAGCGCCTTTGGTTGCGTGGGCGATCAGTATCGTATCGAAGCGATTCAGAAAGATCTCTAAGAACATGCAAACTAGCATGGGTCACGTTGCTTCTTCAGCTGAACAAATGCTGAAAGGGCATAAAGTGGTTCTAACTTACGGTGGTCAAGAGCTAGAAAGAGGCCGTTTTGATACCGTTAGCAACCAGATGCGCCAACAAAGCATGAAGCTGGTAACGGCTCAAGCTGCCGCTAACCCAATTATTCAGATGATTGCCTCAATTGCGATTGTGGTTGTTCTATTCCTTGCTAGTGTCGATTCTATTAAAGCCGAGCTTACTGCTGGTACGTTTACCGTTGTCTTCTCTGCAATGTTTGGTCTATTACGTCCGCTAAAGGCGTTAACTAACGTAACGTCTGAATTCCAACGTGGTATGGCTGCGAGTACGACTCTATTTGGCTTGATGGATCTAGATACCGAGCAAAACAAAGGGACGTTGAAACCTGAAACTGTAATGGGTGAAGTGGCTGTTAAAGATGTCACGTTTACTTATGACGGTGCAGAGAAACCAGCACTTGATAAGATCAGCTTCAATATACCGAAAGGTAAAACGGTTGCGCTTGTTGGGCGATCTGGCTCGGGTAAGAGTACCATTGCTAACCTATTCACTCGTTTTTATGACGTAGACTCTGGTTCAATTGAGCTTGATGGCCACGACATTCGTGATTACGAATTGAGAAATCTGCGTGAGCACTTTGCGCTCGTTTCTCAAAATGTACATCTGTTTAACGATACGGTGGCTAACAACATCGCTTATGCAGCAGAAGAACAGTATTCACGTGAACAGATCGAATACGCGGCTAAGCTTGCTCATGCAAGTGAGTTTATCGAAGGCATGGAAAATGGCATCGATACCGTTGTTGGTGAAAATGGCGCAAGCCTTTCTGGTGGTCAAAGACAACGTATTGCGATTGCACGTGCTTTATTAAGAGATGCGCCTGTGCTGATTCTTGATGAGGCGACGTCTGCACTGGATACTGAGTCAGAGAGAGCGATTCAATCTGCATTAGAAGAACTGCAGAAAGACAAAACAGTATTAGTTATCGCACACAGACTCTCTACCATCGAGCAAGCTGATGAGATTCTAGTGGTTGATGATGGTCATATTGTAGAAAGGGGCGCACATGCTGAGCTAATCGCGCATGATGGTGCTTATGCACAATTACACCGAATTCAGTTCAGCGGATAAATTAGGTCTTGTTGTGATCGAAAAGATTTGGTTTAACAATCACCCGTTGAAATATCTTTTCTGGCCGCTTTTGTGGCCACTGAGTCTGCTGTTCAAAATGATCAGTAGTCGGCGTCGTGACGCTTATCTCTCAGGGAATAAAGAGACCTACCGCCCGCCTTTACCTGTTATTGTTGTGGGCAATATTACTGCTGGTGGAAATGGTAAAACACCGGTTGTGATTTGGTTAGTTGAGATGCTTCAGGCTCACGGCTTTAAACCCGGAGTCGTATCTCGTGGCTACGGTGCAAAAGCACCAAGCTATCCGTTGGTGTTGGATGAAAATACCCCAGCTGAGCATTCGGGTGATGAACCTCGCTTGATTCGTAAGCGAACTGGTGCGCCAGTCGCAGTCGACCCTGTGCGAGCTAACGCAGTGAAAGCATTGCTGAGCAAAGGTGTTGATGTGATTATCACTGACGATGGCCTTCAGCATTACGCGCTTGAACGCGACATTGAATTTGCAGTTATCGACGGCGCAAGACGCTTTGGTAGCGAATGCCTAATTCCTTTAGGCCCGTTAAGAGAGCCTGTATCTCGTTTAGATGAAGTCGACTTTTTGGTTAACAATGGCGGTAAAGCGCATGGGCGAGAGTTCTCGATGTCTTTGCTTCCAAGCCAAGCGGTTAACCTAAAGACTGGTCAGAAAAGGTCTGTGGCAGAATTACAGAAGCTGGTTGCTTTTGCCGGTATTGGCCACCCACCGCGCTTTTTTAAAACATTGGAAGATCTTGATGGTGATGTGGTATTCACACAGGGTTTCGCCGATCATCAAGATTTTGATAAAGATGAACTTCATGCCTTAGCTAAGAAAGGTATGAATCTGATTATGACAGAAAAAGACGCTGTAAAATGCGAAGAATATGCTCAAGATAACTGGTGGTATCTTCCAGTTTCTGCGCAGTTCGATGAAGATTCGCAACAGCAAATTTTAAAAAGAATAAAAGAGGTTATGGAATACTATGGATCACCGTCTACTTGAGATCGTTGCTTGCCCTGTATGTAAAGGTAAACTAACTTTTGACAAGGATAAGCAAGAGCTTGTTTGTAAAATTGATCGCCTTGCTTACCCAATTAAAGAGGGTATTCCTGTTCTTTTAGAACCTGAAGCTCGCACCGTTTCTATGGATGAGGGTAAGTAATGTCTTATACGGTTGTTATACCTGCAAGATACCAATCGAGCCGTTTACCAGGGAAGCCACTTGCTGACATTGGTGGAAAGCCGATGATTCAATGGGTATACGAACAGTCAATGAAAGCGGGTGCCGATAACGTTATTATCGCTACCGACGACGCTCGAGTTGAAAAAGCGGCTAAAGCATTTGGCGCGACCGTTTGTATGACATCACCGAATCACGAATCGGGCACTGAACGCCTAGCTGAAGTGATTGAAGTTATGAATATTCCTGATGATCATATTATCGTGAATGTTCAAGGTGATGAGCCACTTATCCCACCTTCGATCATTAATCAGGTTGCCAACAATCTTGCTAACAGTACAGCTCCGATGGCAACGTTAGGTGTGGAAATCACTCATGCTGATGAAGTGTTTAACCCTAATGCCGTTAAAGTTGTAACCGATAAAGACGGTTATGCCTTGTATTTTAGCCGAGCAACCATCCCTTGGGATCGCGATGCTTACGCGAACAACGGTACTGCAGCGGAATCTCCTTTGCTTCGTCATATTGGTATCTATGCTTACCGAGCGGGTTTTATCAATACCTACATTAACTGGGAACCAAGCACTCTTGAACGTATTGAGTGCCTAGAGCAATTACGAGTACTTTGGTACGGTGAAAAAATCCACGTAGACGTTGCGGCGGAAGCACCTGCGGCTGGTGTTGATACGCCTGAAGACCTAGAAGCGGTTCGAGCTATTATTGGTTAAGCTTCTTTGAGCGAATTCTTGTTTGCTCTACAAAATGAAAAATCATGAGCCTTGCCTATTGCAAGGCTTTTTTCTATCTATCGAAAAGTGCGCTATCGAAAAGCGCGTGCGTGTCTTATTAACCTAAGCAAACGGATATTGAGATAGTTGCATTGGTTTATGCATCATCAACACGGAATTATCTGAGATTTACCTCGCTCGAGTTCCAATTTTTCTCTATAATATGCCGCCTATAAAGTAGTGGCGAATCGCTAGTACAGAATAAAACTTACGACAAAACGTGGAGTAAAAGATGCCTTCTCAAAGCCCAGTGATTACGGTTGATGGACCAAGTGGTGCAGGTAAAGGTACCCTGTGTATGTTGCTAGCAGATAAGCTAGGCTTTCATCTTCTAGACTCAGGCGCGATCTATCGCGTATTGGCTTTAGCGGCAATTCACCATGGTGTGGATACTGAATCAGAGGATGCTTTAGTACCGCTTGCTACACACTTAGACGTGCAGTTTATTGCTGAAGGCGACTTAGTTAAGGTTATCCTAGAAGGTGAAGATGTGTCTGGTGAACTTCGTAAAGAAGAGACAGGCATGGCGGCTTCAAAAGTTGCTGCTTTACCTCGCGTTCGCGAAGCACTGCTTCGTCGTCAACGTGCATTCAGCGCTGCGCCTGGTTTGGTTGCAGATGGTCGTGACATGGGAACGGTTGTGTTTCCTGAAGCTGAAGCGAAAATATTTTTAGATGCAAGTGCTGAAGAGCGTGCGAGTCGCCGCCTTAAACAGTTGCAACAGAAGGGGTTAGATGTTAAATTTGACGACCTTTTGAGCGAGATCCAAGAGCGAGACGACCGAGATCGTAATCGCCCAGTGGCGCCACTTCGCCCTGCAGAGGATGCTCTAGTGCTTGATTCCACCTCAATGAATATTGAGCAGGTAGTAGAAAAAGCACTACACTATATTGAATCGAAACTGGCTGGGTAATTTCGCCGAGCTAGTACGAACGTTGGTCGCAAGGATGATGACCGGCGAATTTATCAACCCCATGCGGTAGGATACCCATGGACGTTTAATTATTGAAGATTAAATAATGACTGAATCTTTTGCTCAACTCTTTGAAGAGTTTCTATCTGAAACTGAATTCCAACAAGGCAGCATCGTTAAAGGTACTGTAGTAGCTATCGAGAACGGTTTCGTTCTTGTAGACGCTGGTCTTAAGTCTGAATCTGCTATCCCTGCTGAACAATTCAAGAACGCTGCTGGCGAACTTGAAGTTGAAGTTGGTGCTGAAGTAGACGTAGCTCTAGACGCTGTTGAAGATGGTTTCGGTGAAACTCAACTTTCTCGTGAGAAAGCTAAGCGTCACGAAGCTTGGATCGTACTTGAGAAAGCTTGCGAAGAAGCTGAAACTGTTGTTGGTATCATCAACGGTAAAGTTAAAGGCGGTTTCACTGTTGAACTTAACGGTATCCGTGCTTTCCTTCCTGGTTCTCTAGTAGACGTACGTCCTATCCGTGACACTGCTCACCTAGAAAACAAAGAGCTAGAGTTCAAAGTAATCAAGCTAGACCAGAAGCGTAACAACGTTGTTGTTTCTCGTCGTGCTGTTATCGAATCTGAAAACAGTGTTGAGCGTGACGAACTTCTTGAAACTCTACAAGAAGGTACTGAAGTTAAAGGTATCGTTAAGAACCTTACTGACTACGGTGCATTCGTTGACCTTGGCGGTGTTGACGGTCTTCTACATATCACAGATATGGCTTGGAAGCGCGTTAAGCACCCATCAGAGATCGTTAACGTTGGTGACGAAATCCTAGTTAAAGTTCTTAAGTTCGATCGTGAGCGCACTCGTGTTTCACTAGGTCTTAAGCAACTAGGCGAAGATCCATGGGTAGCAATCGCTAAGCGTTACCCAGAAGGTCACAAGCTTTCTGGTCGTGTTACAAACCTAACTGACTACGGCTGCTTCGTTGAAATCGAAGAAGGCGTTGAAGGTCTAGTACACGTTTCTGAAATGGATTGGACTAACAAGAACATCCACCCTTCTAAAGTTGTTAATGTTGGCGACGAAGTTGAGGTTATGGTTCTTGATATCGACGAAGAACGTCGTCGTATCTCTCTAGGTCTGAAACAGTGTAAAGCTAACCCATGGCAGTCATTTGCAGAAATGCAAGCTAAGGGCGACAAAGTTACTGGTAAGATCAAGTCTATCACTGACTTTGGTATCTTCATCGGTCTAGAAGGCGGTATCGACGGTCTTGTACACCTATCTGACATTTCTTGGAACGCTGCCGGCGAAGAAGCTGTACGTGAATACAAGAAAGGCGACGAAATCTCTGCTGTTGTTCTAGCAGTAGATGCAGAGCGTGAGCGTATTTCTCTTGGCGTTAAGCAAATGGAAAACGACCCGTTCAACGCATACGTTGCTGACAACAAGAAAGGTGTTCTTGTAAACGGTACTGTTACTGCAGTTGACGCGAAAGGCGCTACTATCGAGCTAATCGAAGGCGTTGAAGGTTACATCCGCGCTTCTGAAGTTTCTCGCGACCGTATCGAAGATGCATCTCTAATCCTAAGCGTTGGCGACAGCGTTGAAGCGAAGTTCACTGGTGTAGACCGTAAGAACCGCGTAATCAACCTATCTATCAAAGCTAAAGATGAAGCTGATGAGCAAGAAGCAATGGCTTCACTGAACAAGTCTGAAGAAGGCGCGTTCGGTAACGCAATGGCAGACGCATTCAAAGCTGCTAAAGGCGAATAATAGCTTCTCATTAAGAGAATTATAGCTATCTAGCCAAGAAAGGAGCCGTAAGGCTCCTTTTTTTTTGCTTATTTTTCCGATAGGTCTATAATTTCTAAAAAGAAAACCAACGAGGGTAACTATGACTAAGTCTGAATTGATTGAGAGACTGTGCGCTGAGCAAACGCATCTTTCTGCAAAAGAAATTGAAGACGCTGTAAAAGACATTTTAGAGCATATGGCTTCAACACTAGAAAGTGGTGATCGAATCGAAATTCGCGGTTTTGGCAGCTTTTCTCTGCATTATCGTGAGCCTCGTGTTGGACGTAACCCAAAGACTGGTGACAAGGTTGAGTTAGAAGGTAAATACGTTCCTCACTTCAAACCAGGTAAAGAGCTGCGTGAACGAGTAAACTCAGGAATGTAGCCTACTTATCGGAATTAAGAAAAGCGGCATACTATAATGTATGCCGCTTTTTTATGACCATAATATGGTGGTCTGATTAGTAATTTTCCTGCATAATCGTACAGCTAACCAACCAATGAGTGATGAACTATGAAAATTATAAAAATAGTCGCCGTTATCGCACTTTTCCTAATTGCACTGGCTTTAGGCTCTCAAAACCAAACAACTGTGAATTTCAACTATCTGCTAGCGCAAGGTGACTTCCACCTATCAAGTTTATTAGGTGTTGTATTCGTTTCAGGCTTCGCCCTTGCTTGGTTAGTCTTTGGTAATATGCACATGCGGTCTCAGCTAAAAATTCATCGCTTGAAGAAGCAACTCAATAAGCAATCAAAGCAGGTCCCTGCTGATACTAAAGCTTAAAGGCTATATTTGATGTTAGAGTTACTGTTCTTACTTTTGCCCATCGCAGCCGCTTATGGCTGGTATATGGGTAATCGTAACGCTCAGCAAGAAAAACAAAAGCAATCACACCAGATCTCCCGTCAATACGTGACGGGTTTGAACCTATTACTGTCAGATCAATCTGACAAAGCGGTTGATCACTTTATTGAACTGCTTCAAGTAGACAATGAAACCATCGATACTCACTTGGCTTTGGGCAACTTGTTCCGCTCAAGAGGCGAAGTCGACCGCGCTATTCGTATTCACCAAAATCTCATCTCTCGTTCGGGGCTTACCCTCGATCAGAAAAATCTCGCACTGCAACAATTAGCTAAAGACTACATGGTCTCTGGCTTCCTTGATCGCGCTGAAAAAATCTTTGAACAACTTGTAGAAGAACCTGACCATAAAGAGGGCGCTTTACAGCAGTTGGTGGCTATTTATCAGCAGACCCGTGAGTGGAACAAGGCTATCCATTACGGAAATATCTTAGTTAAGCTCGGCAAGAAAAAAATGAAGATGCGTGCCACAGTCGCGCATTTCTGGTGTGAGCTTGCAATGCAAGAACAAGCCGATGGTAATCGTTCTAAAGCGCTTCAGCATTTTAAGAAGGCGCTTTCTGAAGACCCTAAATGTGTTCGCGCAAGTATCGCACTAGGGAAGTTCCACTTAGCGAACGAAGATTACCAAAAGACAATTGATTGTCTTGAATCGGTACTTGAACAAGATATCGATTTTATCAGTGAGGTGTTGCCAACCCTTGCTGAGTGTTACCACAAGCTTGGACAAGAAGCTCAATTGGTCGAGTTCCTCAAAGCGTGTATTCAGAAGAAAGCCGGTGTATCTGCCGAACTGATGCTGGCTCAATTGGTTGCTCACCATGAAGATGTAGGCTCTGCTCAAGAGTTACTGACAAAGCAGCTTGTTAAAAATCCAACCATGAAAGGTTTTTATCGATTAATCGATTACCACCTAGCGGAAGCAGAAGAAGGCCGAGCAAAAGACAGCTTAACCACACTTCAATCTATGGTTGGTGAACAGCTTAAGGTTAAGCCTCATTACCGTTGTCGTCAGTGTGGTTTCTCGACACACTCTTTGTATTGGCACTGCCCTTCATGTAAAGGGTGGGGGACGATCAAGCCTATTCGTGGGCTTGATGGTGAATAGATTTGTGGTCACTTTAAGACCAAATTATTAATTGCAGCTTTCGGGCTGCATTTTTATGACTGTTATTTATCACCTGCTTAGGTGATTAGAAATTTTTAGAAAGTTAACTGCGTTAGGAGATGAAATGAACGACCAAAAAATCATTGTAGCCTTGGATTATGATAATCAAGCGGATGCGTTAGCCTTTGTCGATCGAATTGACCCAGCATCTTGCCGCCTAAAAGTGGGCAAAGAGATGTTTACCCTGTTTGGCCCTGAATTTGTTCGTGAATTACATAAGCGTGGTTTCTCAGTATTTTTAGACCTTAAATTCCACGACATCCCGAACACATGTTCAAAAGCAGTCCGTGCTGCCGCTGAACTGGGTGTTTGGATGGTGAACGTACACGCAAGTGGCGGTGAGCGTATGATGACGGCTTCTCGCGAAATCTTAGAACCTTATGGCAAAGATCGTCCACTGTTAATCGGTGTAACGGTACTCACCAGTATGGAGCAATCTGACTTAGCGGGTATCGGTCTGGATCTTGAACCACAACAACACGTGATGCGCTTGGCTTCTCTAACGAAAAACTCTGGCTTAGACGGTGTTGTATGTTCTGCACAAGAGGCTTCTTTGCTTAAAGGTGCACTTGGTCAAGAGTTCAAGCTAGTTACTCCAGGTATTCGTCCTGTCGGCGCAGATGTTGGTGACCAGAAGCGCATCATGACGCCTTCTAAAGCGATTGAATCAGGTTCAGACTACCTTGTTATTGGTCGTCCGATTACGCAAGCGATAGACCCTGCTGCTGTACTTGCAGAGATCAACGGTACGCTTGCTTAAGTCTATATTTGGATTGAGATATAAATAAAGAAGGCCAGCAAATTGCTGGCCTTAATTTTTTAGTCTGGATTAGTCTAAACTGGACTGAATGTTCTGTGTGGAGCCTAAACCGGAGCACCACTATGGAATTTGAAGTCGCTGTCTTCTGAAGTGATAAGATCAGCTTCTACTTGAGCAAAATGCGAAATACGCTCTGAAATATCTTTCCCTGCGATCTGTTCTGCTAGCTCAAGGTAATCTTGGTAGTGGCGAGCTTCTGAACGAAGTAGAGACACGTAAAACTTCTCCATGTCTTCTTCCAAGAAAGGAGCCAATTTAGCGAAGCGCTCACAAGAGCGAGCTTCAATAAACGCACCGATGATAAGCTTATCAACCAGAGCATCAGGCTCGTAAGTCTTAACTTGTTTGATCAAGCCCTTAGCGTAACGACCCGCCTCGATTGGCTGGTAAGTCACGCCTTTCTTCTCCATCAACTCCATGACTTGGTAGAAGTGATGCAGCTCTTCTTTGATCAGTAAAACCATCTTATCGATTAGGTCAGCACCGTAATTACAGCCTTCTTTCGCTGTGATTTGCTTGGATACGTTGCTTTTACCACGCAGAGACTCTAAGTCTCCGATACGACGGTAAGCAAATTGCTCGTATGGCAAAATCCATTCATTCAGTTGCTTCGCGCTTTCTTTATCGACGGCGTACTTGCGAATAAGGAATAAAGCACTCTGTGCCGCCTTAAGTTCACACAGCATGTGATCGCGTAGAATGATGTGAAGATTTTCTGGCTTTTTGGCTTCATCTATCCATGAATCTGGCGTTTCGGCTTTAAGAAAAGAGTGGATTGGAGCGAGTAATTCTTGATACATGGTCAGGGAAAGTTTGTTGATAATGCGGGGATTTTATCACAGCTCAAGAGATCTCCCTATACAGAGAAAGGAAATTCAACAGCTACAAAAAAGGCCGCCTATTTAATGTAAATAAGGCGGCCTTTAAGTGTTGAGTTAGACTGTTACCATTTCTTCTTCTGACCGAAGAGGGCATCCATATCGTCTTCTCGTTCTTTAGATTCCATCTGCTGCAAATCTTGAGCGTTTTTGTCTTGGCGTTTCTGGTCAAGCTCGTTAAGCATCTGTTGAAGCTTTTCTTTGGCTTGATTAGAGTACGAGTCGTTCTTAGTCGCCAAAGCATCAATACCTTTGCGTAATAGCTGAATCGCTGTTCCCGGTTGTCCGCGAGAAATCGAATCGTTTGCACGTTTGATAACATTTTCAATGTTAATACGGATTTGAATTGTTTCTAGGCGAGCATTTTCAACCACATAAGCTTGAGTCTCGAAACGGCCTTTATTGTGCTCGTTGCGCACCGTATCACGCAGGCGTTTAACTAACTTAAGCATCATGATCGCTTGCTTGTCACTACTTGGTACGCGGAAAGCGGTACTCTCGCCACCTTTGTAGTTCTCTTTTAGCTGAGTGATTTGTTGTTTTACGCTTTCAATGCGTTGGGCAAGCTGCTTATTTTTTGGATCGAGTTGATACATGTTTTCTAATGCATCAAGAATTCGATTGTTTAAGCATACAAGAAGATCTTGGCTAAACGGCATGTGATGAGCGTTGCCGATCAGTTCTTCTGTACCGTCAATAATGGTTAGATAACGAGAAGCTTCCTGTTTCTTCGCTGTTTCTACCTTAACTTTATATTGAAGCATGATGTTGTAGCCTAAAACTAACACCAAAAGAACGGCTACTAAGACGATTATTAAACCAATATTCATATATTTGAGTCTGCTTATTATTTTCTATAGCTAACTGGAGAGGATACACGATTCCATTGTGTATCGGCACTCGTAAATTGCAATTTCTGATTATCTCTTGTTGAGCGAAATCGGCAATCAAAACTTACCAACTAATGTATGAGAATGAGGGTTGGGTTGCAAAGCGTTAGTGATGTTTTTGTTTGTTAAGCTAGAAAAACTCAATTTTCCTGTCATTTTTGTGTTCGAAGCGTTATAACTATTAATTATATTACACGCGACTATAACGCTCTCTTTGCAAATAAGTTAGCACAGAAATGAGTAAAGGATTACGAGGTTAGATATGAAGTTACAGCAACTGAAGTACATTGTTGAGGTTGTAAACCATAACCTAAATGTTTCAGCTACAGCAGAGAGTTTGTACACATCTCAGCCTGGCATTAGTAAGCAAGTTAGATTACTTGAAGACGAACTAGGCATTCAGATTTTTGAGCGTAGCGGCAAGCATCTAACGCAGGTTACCCAAGCGGGTGAGGATATCATTCGTATCTCTCAAGAGATTTTGGCGCGCGTTGAAAGCATTAAAGCGGTAGCGGGTGAACACACACATCCAGAGATGGGTACATTGAATATTTCAACGACTCATACTCAAGCTCGTTATGCACTGCCTGATGTGATTAAAGGTTTCACGGCGCGCTATCCAAAAGTATCGCTTCACATGCACCAAGGTACGCCAAGCCAAATGTCAGAAGCCGTCGCGAAAGGTACAGCGAATTTTGCGATTGCAACGGAAGCGCTACACCTTTACCAAGATGCGATTATGCTGCCTTGTTACCACTGGAACCGTTCGATCGTCGTGACCAAAGATCATCCCCTGGCACAGAAGCGTAATATCACGATCGAAGATCTTGCGGCTTACTCTCTCGTGACTTATGTATTTGGTTTCACTGGCCGTTCTGAGCTTGATACCGCGTTTAACAAAGTAGGTTTAACACCGCGTGTTGTGTTTACTGCGACCGATGCAGACGTAATCAAAACCTACGTTCGTATGGGCATTGGTGTTGGTGTCATTGCAAGTATGGCCATCGACCAAGAACAAGATACTGACCTGGTCGCTATTGATGCTAGTCATTTATTTGGTGCAAGCACCACAAGCATTGGCTTTAGAAAAGGCACTTTCCTGCGTTCGTACATGTTTGATTTCATGGAGCGTTTCGCCCCGCATTTAACTCGACCTGTGGTTGAGCAAGCTATTTCTTTGAAATCGAACGAAGAGATCGAAGAGATGTTTAAAGATATCGAACTGCCAGTTCGTTAATCTCATCGTGTAAATTTTGATTCTTATTCGGCCTGTATTTGCAGGCCGTTTTTCTTTTGGGCTTTTAGTTTTCGTTTTCTTTATCGGGCCTTTCCATTTCGACCTCTTACCCCTACAATCCACGCATCATAGGGGGAAGCATGCATTCACGATTTAAAATACTCGATTCATTTTTGCTAGAGCACCAGATTTACTGGCGTTCAGAGCCTTTTCACCTATGCCAAACTCAACAGCAGCCGTGGAAAGAGGTCAATCGTCCACTCGTTGATTGGTTAGAAAGCTTAGATAATGAAAGCATTCAAACCTTAAAAGAGCAGCCTCAGCTTTTGATTGAGGAACTGACTCGTTTCCTACCTGAATTAGAAACTGCTACCCAAAACATCCAGTTCGATAACACTGCTTTGGTTGGTTTAGACCTCCCACGTGGTACTGCTGATGGTATTCCTGGCCGAAAGCTACATCAAATTGTCGCAATGGGCGAGGCTGCATTATGCCATCACCATGGCAAAGAGTGGCTCGAGTGGTGTTCCGGTAAAGGCTTTCTTGGTCGAATCCTATCTCAGCAATCGGATCAAAAAGTCACTAGCTTTGAATGGCAGCAATCGTTATGCGAAAGCGGACAAAAGATTGCGGATGACCAGAAGTTAGCGATGGATTTTGTTCAAGGAGATGCGTTTTCAGACAAGGCCGATGACGTGTTTAATTCGTACCAACATGCCGTGGCCCTTCATGCTTGTGGTGATCTTCATGTTGAGCTAGTTAAAAAGTCAGTGTCACATGGGCTACCAGCGGTCACTATTTCTCCTTGTTGTTATCATCTTATTCGAGACGAAAACTATCAAGCGATGTCTTCTATCGCGAAAAGCTCAGCATTAACGTTAAGTAAGAGCGACTTGAGAATCCCGCTTCAAGAAACCGTTACTGGTGGTGAAAGAGTAAAAAGACATCGTCAACTAGAGATGAGCTATCGTCTAGGCTTCAGCCAGTTGCTTAAGGCTGAACTTAACATTGACGAATACATTCCTGTACCGAGCATCAAAAAATCAGAGTTAGCTGAGGGTTTTGAATCTTTCTGCCGTTGGGCATCTGAAGTGAAAGAGCTATCGCTGGGCTCAGATATTGATTTTGACTCTTATTTGATTCAAGGCGAAGCGCTTTTCTGGGAGATGGAAAAGCTGAGTTTGGTTCAACAAGTCTTTAGACGACCATTAGAGATATGGCTGGCTTTAGATCGCGCTATCTATCTGCAAGAGCAAGGTTATGAAGCTACGATTGAAGAGTTCTGTGAACGCAGTATTACGCCAAGAAATCTATTGATTCATGGGGTTAAAATCGAGCGCTAGTGGTAAACCGTACTGTTACGTGTTTTTACGAACTAAATCCATTAATGCAAAAAAGCCAGCGCGACATAATGTCGTACTGGCTTTTTGTTTAATGTGTATGAGTTAACTGAACGCTTCAACGAGAAGATTATTGCGTTCAGTTAGTCATTACATCATTAGTTAAACATTGCGATTGCTTCTGCTGGGTCTACGTATTCAAGGTCAAAGCTTTCTGCAACTTCTTTACAAGTTACTTTACCGTGAATAACGTTTAGACCTTCTAGGAAGCCTTCATCAGATAGAAGTGCTTCGCGGTAGCCTTTGTTCGCTAGCTTAACAATGTAAGGAAGTGTTGCATTGTTTAGTGCGTAAGTTGAAGTACGAGCAACAGCGCCAGGCATGTTTGCAACACAGTAGTGAACTACGTCATCAACAATGTAAGTTGGGTCTGCGTGAGTGGTTGCGTGAGAAGTCTCGAAACAACCGCCTTGGTCGATTGCAACATCAACAACTGCTGAACCTGGCTTCATCTTAGCGATGTGCTCTTTTGTAACCAGTTTTGGAGCTGCTGCGCCAGGAATTAGTACTGCACCAATTACTAGGTCTGCTTCTAGAACATGCTTCTCAATGGCGTCTTCAGTAGAATAAACCACTTTTGCGCGACCTTGGAATTCTTCATCAAGTCGACGCAGTGTATCTACGTTACGGTCAAGAATTGTAACATCAGCGCGAAGGCCTACAGCCATACGTGCTGCGTTAGCACCTACAACACCGCCACCAACAACAACAACTTTTGCTGGTTCAACACCTGGAACGCCACCAAGAAGAAGACCACAACCACCGTTAGATTTCTCTAATGTTTGTGCACCTGCTTGAATAGACATACGACCAGCTACTTCAGACATTGGTGCTAATAGTGGCAAGCGACCCATATTATCTGTTACAGTCTCATAGGCTACGCAGACAGCTTTGCTCTTGATAAGCTCTTCAGTTTGTGGAAAATCTGGTGCAAGGTGTAAATAGGTAAATAATATTTGCCCTTCGCGAAGCATAGCTCGCTCGACAGCTTGAGGTTCTTTAACCTTTACAATCATCTCTGCTTTCGCGAAAACGTCAGCAGCAGTAGGAAGAATGGATGCGCCTACAGCGATGTAATCATCGTCTGAAAAACCGATACCAGTACCGGCATTGGTTTCTACAAAAACTTGGTGGCCGTGTGAGATTAGTTCTCTCACGCTAGCTGGGGTCATACCAACGCGGTATTCGTGGTTCTTGATTTCCTTAGGTACGCCAATGATCATCCTGACTCCTCATTTTATTTTGGTTGTTTTATCTATATGTAGGGTAATTCTGTCGAATTAATATCTAGTATAGATAGGTTTAGATAAAATTTGATACTGAATATTAAAAAGTTGTAGTATATTTTTTTGCAAGGAAGTAATAAGGTGGAATAAAAAATGGCAGACAATTATAAGAAGCCGTCCAAGGAACTAGATCGTATTGACCGCAACATTCTTAATGAGTTGCAAAAAGACGGTCGTATCTCAAACGTTGAACTCTCAAAACGAGTAGGACTTTCTCCAACTCCATGTCTTGAACGTGTTCGTCGTTTAGAACGTCAAGGTTACATTACTGGGTACACAGCGTTGCTGAACCCACAGTACCTTGATGCTTCACTTTTAGTGTTTGTTGAAATTACGTTGAACCGTGGTGCGCCAGATGTGTTCGAACAATTCAACACCGCTGTGCAGAAACTGGATGACATCCAAGAGTGTCATTTAGTGTCGGGTGATTTTGACTATCTTCTAAAAACACGTGTATCTGATATGGGTGCTTACCGTAAGCTACTGGGTGATACGTTACTTCGTCTACCGGGCGTAAACGACACTCGAACTTACGTAGTAATGGAAGAAGTGAAACAAACCAATCAACTTGTGATTAAAACTCGTTAGTCACAATTGGTGAAATGAAAGAAAGCGGACATTTGTTCCGCTTTCTTGCTTTCTGGAATTGGGTTTTTCTGTTTGATATGGTTAAATCAACAGTAGTTTCATTGAAACGAGCGGCTTTGGCCGCTCGAGATGTTTTTATCCCGTTTAATTATTAAGTTGGTTTATGTTCAAGCAGAGCAGTAATAAAGTAGAAACAATCATTAAAACGAGTGAAGAGCCTCAGTCTCCTCGTTTGAGTGGTTCTCAACGTCTCAAAGAGTGCAGTCTGATTCTCGGTGTTCTCTTCTCTATTCTACTTGCCGTTGCGTTATTAACTTTTAGTCCTGCAGACCCATCATGGTCGCAAACGGCGTGGGGTGGTGACATTCAAAATGCGGGTGGCTACCTAGGTGCTTGGTTGGCGGATACGCTTTTCTTCGTATTTGGTTCTTTGGCTTACCCTTTGCCTATCTTAGTGACGGTTGCTGCGTGGGTATTATTCCGCAAACGTAATGAAGACGAGCAGATCGACTTCATGCTGTGGGGCACTCGCTTACTTGGCCTGACTATCCTAATTCTTACGAGTTGTGGTTTAGCGGATATCAACTTTGACGACATCTGGTACTTTTCATCCGGTGGCGTAGTGGGCGACGTCTTAACAAGCCTTGCTCTTCCAACGTTGAATGTTCTTGGTAGTACGCTGGTTCTTCTTTTCTTATGGGGGGCTGGCTTTACTCTATTAACCGGTATTTCTTGGTTAAGTATTGTGGAATGGTTGGGTGAATGTGCCATCAAATTCTTCACGTCTGCTGTTAATAAGGCTCGTGGCCAAGACCAAGAGCTGCTTGAGCCTCAATTAAGAGAATCAGCAGACCGCGATTTAATCGAAGAACGTCATCACCAGCATCAAGCGCCAACTTACCGCGATGTTCCTGCTATAGAAGGCAACAAAGAATCAACAGAGCATGATCCACTAGATCCTGCAATGAGCTTTTCTGCGACCAATGATTCGTCAGACGTGGCGACAAATGCGCGAGACAATGCTGCATCGCCGAAGCGTCATTACAATATTCATATGCCTGTCGATGCTCCTGCGAAACAAGAAGCTCCTGTTCATGAAGAACTACAGGTTCAGCCTCAAGCGGTAATTGAACCAGAGCAACCGATCCCTGCAGCGCCTGTTTACCAAGCGCCAGAAGAGCCGTTAGAAGAAGGTATTGAGCGCTCTAAACAATTGAATGCAACAATAGAGCAGCTAGAAAATGCGGCCATTTATGAAGGTGATCTAGCGGAACAAGATCAGGTCGACGCGCATGATTCTCAGGTTGCTTACCAACAATACATGCAGAACGAACAACCAGAAGTTAGCCCTGCTCATGCTGACCTTAGAAGTGCTGAACCAGAATTAGATAGCTCACCACAAGTAAATGGCGAATTTGGTTCTGAAGATGTTCAACCTGAATCTTTATACGCTTCACCTATGGGCGAGCCAGAAGCAACCGTGGAAGACGATTTCTCTGCACAACCTTCACCGTTTGATGTTACGGGAGAGCAAAGCTACCAACAGGGCTCAGAGCTTGAATCAGAACAGGCTGAAGCTGAATTAGCTGACGCAGCATTAATCGAAGAACAGTTTGAACCTTTCCCTTATCAAGAAGAACATTCAGAACCTGAACAGCCAACAGCACAAAACCTAGAGCCAACTGTTGATCTTCCTTGGGAAGAAGTAACGGAAGAAGAACCTGCGCATCAAGATCAAGATGTCGCCGCATTCCAAAGCATTGTCTCTGAAGCACAAGCGAATATGGCAGCGGCGCAGAACCCGTTCTTGGTTCAACAAGATGTTAATTTACCTAAGCCTGCTGAGCCATTACCCACGCTTGAATTGTTATTCCACCCTGAAAAGCGTGAAACCTTTATTGACCGTGATGCGCTAGAGGCAATTGCTCGTCTTGTTGAATCTAAGCTAGCGGACTACAAGATCAAAGCAGACGTTGTCGACATTTTCCCAGGTCCAGTAATCACTCGATTCGAACTTGATCTGGCTCCAGGTGTGAAAGTAAGCCGTATTTCTGGTCTTTCTATGGACTTAGCGCGTTCACTCTCTGCATTGGCAGTACGTGTCGTAGAAGTGATTCCGGGTAAGCCTTATGTTGGCTTAGAACTGCCTAACATGAGCCGCCAAACGGTATTCTTCTCAGATGTGGTTGCTAGCCCTCAGTTCCAAGAAGCAAAATCGCCAACAACAGTGGTCCTAGGACAAGATATCGCAGGTGAAGCGGTTATTGCTGACCTATCGAAAATGCCTCACGTTCTGGTTGCGGGTACAACCGGTTCTGGTAAGTCGGTAGGTGTGAACGTAATGATTCTGAGTATGCTTTACAAAGCATCACCGGAAGATGTTCGATTCATCATGATCGACCCGAAAATGCTTGAGCTATCGGTTTATGAGGGTATTCCTCATCTATTGTCTGAAGTGGTAACCGACATGAAAGATGCGTCGAACGCCCTTCGTTGGTGTGTTGGCGAGATGGAACGACGTTATAAGCTGATGTCAGCATTAGGCGTTCGTAACATTAAAGGTTACAACGATAAGCTTAAGATGGCAGCGGAAGCGGGTCACCCAATTCACGATCCACTGTGGAAGCCGGGCGACAGCATGGACCCAGAAGCGCCATTGCTTGAGAAGCTGCCTTACATTGTGGTTATCGTTGATGAATTTGCCGACCTAATCATGGTGGTTGGTAAGAAGGTTGAAGAACTGATTGCACGTTTGGCACAAAAAGCACGTGCGGCGGGTGTTCACTTGATCCTAGCGACGCAACGTCCATCAGTGGATGTTATTACTGGTCTTATCAAAGCGAACATTCCAACCCGTGTTGCCTTTACGGTATCAACCAAAACGGATTCACGAACTATCCTTGATCAAGGTGGTGCGGAATCACTATTGGGTATGGGTGATATGCTTTACTTGCCACCGGGTTCTAGCCATACAACTCGTGTTCACGGTGCCTTTGCATCTGATGACGATGTACACGCAGTTGTGAATAACTGGAAAGCGCGTGGTAAGCCAAACTATATTGATGAGATCACCAACGGCGAACAAACTCCAGAAACCTTGCTTCCGGGTGAGAAGATGGAAGGTGATGAAGAGGTCGATCCTCTGTTTGATCAGGTGGTAGAACACGTTGTTCATTCACGTCGTGGCTCAGTTTCAGGTGTACAGCGTCGATTCAAGATTGGCTACAACCGTGCTGCACGTATTGTCGAGCAACTTGAAGCTCAAGGTATCGTAAGTGCTCCAGGTCATAACGGTAACCGAGAAGTCTTAGCACCAGCGCCACCAAAAGATTAGTTCCGGTAGGAACTCATAACTATTCAGTCGGTCAAATCGAAAATATGACCGACTTATGTTCTAACAGGATTATTGATGAAAAAAGTATTCGCACTTTTATTTATGAGCTTCTCAGTGTTTGCTTCTCCGAAAGAAGAGTTGAGTAGCCGCTTGGCATTAAACGCAGGCTTTAGCGCTGACTTTAAACAAGTCGTGACCAGCCCTGATGGTGATGTTGTTATGGAAGGTGAGGGCACGGTAGAGATTGCACGCCCAAGCCTGTTCCGCTGGGAGACCACGTTCCCTGATGAAAACTTGTTGGTATCTGATGGCCAAAGCTTGTGGTACTACAGCCCGTTCATTGAGCAAGTGAGCATTTATTGGCAAGAGCAAGCGACATCACAGACACCTTTTGTCCTGCTTACACGTAACCAAGAAAGTGATTGGGATAATTATAATGTGGCGCAAACGGGTAACCAATTCACGCTAACGCCAACTGCTGTCGATTCTAATCAGGGTGACTTCCAGATTAATATCACCGAAAAGGGCATTGTTCAGGGCTTTAATGTGATTGAACAAGACGGTCAAAAAGGTGAGTTTACCTTTAGCAATGTTGATTTGGGTAAACCTGCAGCAGACCGCTTTACTTTTGTGGCACCGGAAGGTGTCGAGGTCGACGACCAAAGAAACTGATCTAAACAAGCAGATCGTTTGGTAGTACGTCGATAGGCATTAATGCCATCAACGAATCAAGAGATTGCAATTGAGTAATTACAGCTTAGATTTTGCGGGGGACGAAGATTTTCGTCCCCTTGCTGCTCGTATGAGACCGGAAACTGTCGAACAGTACATCGGTCAGCAGCATATATTAGGCCCAGGTAAACCACTTCGCAGAGCGTTGGAAGCGGGCCATATCCACTCGATGATTTTGTGGGGGCCTCCGGGCACCGGTAAAACGACGTTAGCCGAAGTTGCAGCAAACTATGCGAATGCTGAAGTGGAACGTGTATCGGCGGTAACCTCGGGCGTAAAAGACATTCGTATTGCAATTGAAAAAGCGCGCGAGAACAAGCAAGCAGGGCGCAGAACCATCCTGTTTGTGGACGAAGTCCATCGCTTTAACAAAAGTCAGCAAGATGCTTTTCTGCCTCATATCGAAGATGGCACCGTGACCTTTATTGGTGCGACGACAGAAAACCCATCTTTTGAACTGAACAACGCTTTGTTGTCACGTGCGCGTGTCTACAAACTGACGTCCCTGAACACAGATGATATTTCTCTTGTCATTCGCCAAGCGATTGAAGATAAGCAACGTGGGTTAGGTGATGTGCCTGTTGATTTTGCTGATAATGTTTTAGATCGCCTTGCAGAACTGGTTAACGGCGACGCGCGTATGTCGCTTAACTACCTTGAACTGCTGTATGACATGGCAGAAGACAACGATAAAGGCGAGAAAGCGATAACCTTGCAGTTGTTGGCTGAAGTGGCTGGTGAGAAAGTCGCTCGTTTCGATAACAAGGGTGATATTTGGTACGACCTAATCTCCGCGGTTCATAAGTCAATTCGTGGCTCAAACCCTGATGCGGCCTTGTACTGGTCAGCACGAATGATTGCTGCGGGTTGTGATCCTTTGTATATCGTTAGACGCTTGCTGGCGATTGCTTCTGAAGATATCGGTAACGCTGATCCTCGCGCCATGCAGGTAGCGATGTCGGCTTGGGATTGCTTCACGCGCATTGGCCCTGCTGAAGGGGAGCGTGCGATTGCGCAGGCGGTTGTTTATCTCGCATGTGCACCAAAGAGTAACGCCGTTTACACCGCGTGGAAGCAAGCGTTAACAGATGCTCACAATCTTCCTGAATATGAAGTGCCGCATCATTTGCGAAATGCACCGACAACTTTGATGAAGGACATGGGCTACGGGCAAGAATACCGTTATGCTCATGACGAACCAGGAGCCTACGCCGCTGGTGAAAAGTATCTGCCTCCTGAAATGGGAGAGAAGCAATACTATTTCCCAACAAAACGAGGCTTAGAGACCAAAATTGGCGAGAAGCTAGATTATCTGGCGGATTTGGACGCAAAAAGCCCACAAAAACGCTATGAAAAGTAGTCTTTTTTGGATATCGTTACCTAGTCATAAAATTTCAATTAAATCGTTATAAATTGGTCGAAATAACACCAGTTTTAGGGGTTTAGCAGTGATTCAGTAGCAAGCTACTGAATATTCAAATAACTAAAGCATAGGATTAGCAATGCTGGATTCTAAATTACTTCGAGCTGAGCTGGATGAAACAGCGGCAAAATTAGCACGTCGAGGCTTCACCCTTGATGTAGAGACAATTCGTGAACTTGAAGAAAAACGTAAGTCCCTTCAGATGAAAACTGAAGAGCTACAAGCGTTACGTAACTCTCGATCGAAGTCCATTGGTCAAGCGAAAGCAAAAGGCGACCATGAAGAAGCTGAGCGTATCCTTGCAGAAGTAGGCAACTTAGGCGCAGAACTAGACCAAGCTAAAGTAGCATTGGCTGATCTTCAATCTGATCTAGAAACGATCACAATGTCTATTCCTAACCTACCTGATGCAGAAGTGCCAGATGGTAAAGATGAAGACGATAACGTAGAAGTTTCTCGTTGGGGTCAACCTAAGACTTACGACTTTGAAGTGAAAGATCACGTCGATCTTGGCGAAATGTCTGGCGGTCTTGATTTTGCTAGCGCAGTTAAAATCTCGGGTTCTCGTTTCATCGTGATGAAAGGCAAATTTGCACGTCTACACCGTGCTATTGCTCAGTTCATGCTGGACCTTCACACTGATGAGCACGGCTACACAGAAATGTACGTACCGTATCTAGTGAACCACGATAGCCTTTACGGTACTGGTCAACTTCCTAAGTTCGGCGAAGACTTGTTCCACACAAGCCCGCTAACTGAGCAAGTAAGTGACGTACCTCTTAAGACTTTATCGCTTATCCCTACTGCGGAAGTACCGGTAACGAACATGGTTCGTGACACGATCACTGATGAAGCTGAACTGCCACTTAAGATGACAGCTCACACGCCGTGTTTCCGTTCTGAAGCGGGTTCTTACGGTCGTGACACTCGTGGTCTTATCCGTATGCACCAATTCGATAAAGTTGAATTAGTACAAATCACTAAGCCAGAAGACTCAATGGCAGCGCTTGAAGAGCTAACTGGCCACGCTGAGAAAGTACTTCAACTTCTAGAGCTTCCTTACCGTAAAGTGATTCTATGTACAGGTGACATGGGCTTCGGTTCTGCGAAAACTTACGACTTAGAAGTATGGGTTCCAGCACAAGAGACTTACCGTGAGATTTCTTCTTGTTCAAACATGTGGGATTTCCAAGCGCGTCGTATGCAAGCTCGTTTCCGTCGTAAAGGCGAGAAAAAACCTGAACTTGTACACACACTAAACGGTTCTGGTCTTGCTGTTGGTCGTACTATGGTTGCTATCCTTGAGAACAACCAAGAAGCAGATGGCCGTATTGCTATCCCAGAAGTACTTCAACCATACATGGGCGGCGTAACGCACATCGGTTAATTAGATTGATTAAGCATTAGGTTACTTATAAAACCCAGCCAACAGGCTGGGTTTTTTATTGCCTATAGAATAGTGCAGTGGCGAGAAATAAATAATTTTTGTTACCTATGTGTAATAGTGTTTTATTGATTTTGATAATTATTACAATCCTTAAATGTGGCTATAATATGCTCTTACCGCGGTAGGTATAGATTTTCTCGTTCAAATACTGAGGAGGGCTTATGGCCGTAGGATGGGCTGGTGACGATAGTGTCAGCCAGCAAATACAAAATACCATTGATGATGAGATCTCTCGTGTAAGAGGAAACCTTCGAGGTGGTGAGGGTTTGCGTTATTGTGATGAGTGTGGTGATGAGATTCCGGAACAAAGACGACGCGCGATCAAAGGCGTTCGTTTGTGTATAGAATGTCAGTCAATATTAGAGCATGACGCACATCGACATTCATTGTTTAACCGTCGAGCAAGTAAAGATAGCCAATTACGTTAAACTGACGGTTACCTTCAAGCAGTTAAGGCCTTACTTTTATGTAAGGCCTTTTAGTTTAATTAAATGATTTATTAATGAAGATATATAGAAATAATCGTCGCTCTTGTTTAGAGCAATAAACGCCTTATTTAAAGCAATGAGTATTTTGTAATGCAGTGTCGATAGCAGCGACCAATTGCTCAATATGTTGTGGTTTGATAATAAACGGAGGCATCATATAAATTAGCTTACCAAACGGACGGATCCAAACGCCTTGCTCTACAAAGTGAGCTTGAATGGCTTCCATATCGACGGGTGTGTGAGTTTCAACGACACCAATAGCGCCTAACCAACGCACGTCTTTAACCAGTTCATGTTCTCGCAACGGTGGTAACAACTCAGAAAAGAGCTGTTCAATCTGTTGAGTCTGATTTTTCCAATGGCCTTGCTCGATGATGGATAAACTTGCCGCACCGACTGCGCAAGCCAATGGGTTGCCCATAAAGGTTGGCCCATGCATAAAGCAGCCTGCTTCACCGCCACATACCGTGTCAGCAACTTCCTTACTCGCAAGCGTCGCTGACAATGTCATATAGCCACCAGTTAAAGCTTTGCCTACGCATAATATGTCCGGTTGAACATCGGCATGCTCACAAGCGAACAGTTTCCCTGTGCGGCCAAATCCGGTCGCAATCTCATCCAAGATCAGCAATACGTTGAATTCATCACACAGCAAGCGAACTTGTTTTAGGAACTCAGGGTGGTAGATGCGCATGCCGCCAGCCCCTTGAACGATAGGCTCTAAGATCACCGCTGCGACTTCTTGATGGTGTGCTGCCAGCTTTTCTCGAAAACTATCGATGTCACTTGAGTTCCACTCATCCCAAAAGCCTGTTTTTGGCGAATCAGCGAAAATATGTTCCGGCAAAAAGCCTTTGTAGAGGCTGTGCATCGAATTGTCAGGGTCGGTCACTGACATCGCCGCAAAGGTATCACCGTGGTAGCCATCTCTTAGTGTGAGGAACTTTGAACGAGGTTGTCCTTTAGCGTGCCAATATTGCAATGCCATCTTGAGGCTAACCTCTACGGCAACTGAACCTGAATCGGCCAAAAATACATGCTCAAGATTACTTGGCGCGAGATTCAAAAGCTTCTTACATAGATCGATAGCGGGCTGGTGGGTGATGCCACCAAACATAACGTGTGAAACCTTATCGATTTGACTATGAGCTGCAGCGTTTAGCTCTGGATGATTGTAGCCGTGGATGGTTGACCACCAAGATGACATACCATCAATAATTCGTTTTCCGCCTTCTAATTCTAGGTAAACACCGTCTGCGTTGGTGACTGGGTAGCAGGTCAGAGGTGTTAACGTTGATGTGTAGGGATGCCAGATATGCTGGCGATCAAAGGCGAGATCCATAGTAACTTCCATTCTTGGTGTGATTAAAAAATAACCAGATGTAAACTTTTGATATTATCAATGTGTTGACAGTCTAAAGCTTGTCGGTAGACTAGCCAAGCATAAATGCAATCTCTATTGATAGAGATGAAACATCAAATAATAAAAAAGGATCGACACGTGGAAGTTCGTCATGACTGGACAGTTGCTGAAGTAACAGCACTGCTTGAAAAACCGTTTATGGATTTAATGTTTGAAGCTCAAGTGGTTCATAGACAGTACCAAGAGCACAACCACGTGCAGGTGAGTACGCTTTTATCGATAAAGACAGGTGCTTGTCCTGAAGATTGTAAGTATTGCCCTCAAAGTGCTCACTACCGAACGGATGTCGACAAAGAACGCTTAATGGAAGTTGAGCGTGTTTTGGATGCGGCGCAAAAAGCCAAGAATGCGGGCTCAACTCGCTTCTGTATGGGCGCGGCATGGAAAAACCCGAAAGAGCGCGATATGCCTCACCTAACTGATATGATCAAAGGTGTGAAAGGCATGGGTCTAGAAACCTGTATGACATTGGGCATGTTAACGCCGGATCAAGCAGGCGAGCTAGCCGACGCAGGTTTGGACTACTACAACCATAACCTTGATACGTCTCCAGAATTTTACGGCAGCATCATCACCACTCGTACTTACCAAGATCGTTTAGATACGCTATCTCACGTACGTGATGCCGGTATGAAGATCTGTTCTGGTGGCATTATTGGTATGGGCGAAAGTACCAATGACCGTGCAGGCCTGCTGGTAGAGCTAGCGAACCTTCCGGTACACCCTGAGAGTGTGCCAATCAACATGCTCGTGAAAGTGAAAGGCACACCGATGGAAAACGTCGATGATGTTGAATCTTTTGACTTCATTAAGTTGATTGCGATTGCTCGTATCATGATGCCAATGTCAGCGGTTCGTCTATCTGCAGGTCGCGAGAATATGAATGAACAGATGCAGGCGATGTGCTTCATGGCTGGCGCGAACTCTATCTTCTACGGTTGTAAGCTACTGACTACGCCAAACCCAGATGAAGACACGGACATGCAGCTGTTTAAGAAGTTAGGCATCAACAGCCAACAAGTGGCTCAGAAGCCTGATGAAATTCAAGAAAACGAACTGTTAGATCAAGTAGTGGAGCGCGTTGCTGCTCGTCCAACGAAAGATGACATGTTCTACGATGCCACTGTTTAAATCCCGTATCAAAGATGCCCTTGTTCAACGCCGTGAGCAGGGGCTAACTCGTCAACTTAAAGTGCTCGAAAACAGTAATGGTCCTTTGCTTAATTGCGAAGGTTCTCGCTTTATTAATTTTTCGAGTAATGATTACCTAGGCTTGGCGAACGACCCTGAATTGGTAGAGGCGTGGCAAGCGGGGCTTTCCCTTTATGGTGCTGGCAGTGCGGCATCGCCATTGGTCACGGGTTTTAGTCCTGCTCATAGAAATTTAGAAGCTCAGCTGTGTGAATGGTTGGGCTTTGAACGTGCGATTCTCTTTAGTTCTGGTTTCAGTGCGAACCAAGCCTTGTTGTTTTCTCTGCTCGAAAAAGACGACTCTCTGCTGCAAGACAAGCTTAATCACGCCTCTTTGATGGAAGCGGGGATGCTTTCTCATGCAACCATGAAACGCTTTAAACACAACGACACGCAGCATCTAGAGTCTCTATTAAGCCGATCTCTACAATCCTTGGTCGTCACTGAGGGCGTATTCAGCATGGACGGCGATCAAGCGCCTCTCAGCCAGATATCTAACCTGACTCATCAATACGACAGTTGGTTGGCGGTTGATGATGCCCATGGTATCGGCGTATTAGGTGATAAAGGAGCTGGGAGTTGCAGTGCAGCACAAATCTCCCCCGATATTTTGGTGGTGACCTTTGGCAAAGCATTTGGCGTTTCTGGTGCTGCGATTCTTTGTTCGTCAGAAGTGGGTGATTACTTAACTCAGTTTGCTCGTCATCATGTGTACTCGACGGCGATGCCACCTTCACAAGCGGTGGCTTTGTCTCATGCGTGTCAGATGATTCAGACGCAAGAGTGGCGGCGACAGAAGCTCATGGAGTTGGGTGCTCTTTATGCTGAGCAGATGAGTGGCGTGAAAGGTTTCATTGATACTCAGACTCCGATTAAGCCGTTTGTGATTGGCGAAGCCCAAGCAGCGCTTTCTATTGCAGAAGAGTTGAAGCATAAACAAGTTTGGGTAACGGCGATAAGGCCACCAACCGTGGCTACTGGGACAGCTCGTTTGCGCATTACCTTAACGGCCAACCATAGTCAGAAGCAGATTCTTCAGTTAACCCGTTCGTTACGTCAAGCAGTGGAAACAAATCTTGAATCAAGCTTTGAATCGAATAGTGAAACTCACATCGAAATAAATAATGAGGCTCAGTAAATGTCACAAGAAGCAGTCGTGCATAATTACGTAGGCCAAGATAAGAATGCGATTGCCGAAGCTTTCGGCAAAGCGGCAACAACCTATGACAAACACGCTGAATTTCAACGCGATGTTGGCCACCGATTACTGGATAAATTACCCAGCGATCTGTCAGGCTTTAAGGTGCTGGATCTAGGTTGTGGTACTGGCTATTTCTCCGAGCAACTTGTAAAACGAGGCGCCGAAGTGGTTTGCGCTGATCTTTCTGTTGGAATGCTAGCAACAGCAGAGAAGCGGTGTGGTGCATCTGTATCTTTATATCAACAAGCCGATGCCGAACAATTGCCGTTTGAAGATGGGTGCTTTGACATCGTTTTCTCTAGCCTTGCGTTGCAATGGTGTGACGATTTGTCGTCGCCTTTGAGAGAGATGAAGCGTGTTACAGCGGCTGGTGGGCGTGTTATTTTCTCAACTTTGCTTGATGGGTCGCTGTTTGAACTGAAAAAGTCGTGGTCCAAAATTGACGCACATCAACACGTTAACCATTTTATTACAATCAATAAGGTAAAAATTGCGTTAGCGCAATCTAGCTGTACCGTTCATCAACTAGACTTGCCCACCATCACCGTTTGGTACGACACTGCGTTTGAACTGATGCGCGACCTTAAAGGTATCGGCGCTAATCACGTAAGTGGTCGCTCACAAGGTTTAACAAGTCGTCGCATGTTGCAGCTTGTTGATCGGGAATATCGAGAGTTTAAGAACCATCAAGGTTTCTTACCAGCAACATATCAAGTTTGTTTAGGGGTTATTCAATTATGATTGATGCATTATTCATTGCAGGTACGGATACCGAAGTGGGAAAAACTGTGGTTTCAAAAGCGATTCTTCAAGCTTTGGCCGCACAAGATTTATCAACAATTGGTTACAAGCCAGTTGCTGCAGGGAGTGAAAAATCCCCTGAAGGACTACGTAATAGTGATGCACTGCATCTTCAAGAAGCGGCGACGCAAGATATTGCTTACGAAGACGTCAATCCATACGCGTTGTTGCTACCATCATCGCCTCACATCGCTGCTAAGCATGATGGTGTTGTAATTGATGAGGCGGTATTATCAGCGAAGCTAGAAGAGCATAAGAAAAACTCTGACATCGTGTTAGTTGAAGGTGCTGGTGGTTGGCGAGTCCCGGTTTCAGACGATGAATATCTTTCTAGCTGGGTTAAAAAAGAGCAACTGCCAGTGGTACTGACTGTGGGTATTAAACTTGGTTGTTTGAGCCACGCTCTATTAACGGCAGAAGCGATTCGTGCTGATGGCCTAAACCTAGTAGGTTGGGTCGCAAACCGTATCAATCCAGGTACTGAGCACTACGCAGATATTATTGCGATGCTTGAAGATAAGTTAGGTGCACCTAAGTTAGGTGAAATCCCTTACGTCCCAAAAGCGAAGTCTAAAAACATTGGTAAGTACATTGATGTGCAGCCTTTGCTTGCGCTTTAATTACCACGTTATGTACTAAATAAGAAAAGGGCTGCGATTGCAGCCCTTTTGCTATTTTAAGCCTGTGTAGAGTTAAGCTTGGGATCAATGTTCTTTTGTAAGTCCCATTAGTGCTTGTTGTGTCTCTGTTATATTGGTTTGCGCTGCTTGTGGCGTAAGAATACCGATCTGTTTCTTTGCTTCTTCTTCAGTAATCCCTAGGTGACAGCACAGTAAATCGATAGCCATTTGAGTGTTAGTACCTTCAACCATGATCCTTTCCTTTTGTTCCATGAACTAGCCAATACAGTAATTGACTGACACTCTAAACGGATCGTTGGTGGTTAACCATACTACTTAGGTCTAATGGACGATTGAGAAATGAACCACTCCCGTAATCAAATGTTGCAATTTAATGCTTAACCTTGTTTTCTTAATCTAAGACTATATGTATAAGTAAGTATAAGTCTCAAGGTTGGAATAAATTGCTGTCTGCCTTGTCTATAACAATAAGTTTTATAAAAACAGCTTTCATGCGGAGATAAGTAATGAAGCGAGTAATGTTGTTCCTTGCAACCAACCTTGCGGTTGTATTGGTACTAAGTGTTGTTCTTAATATTGTATACGCAGTTACAGGTATGCAACCAGGAAGCCTCTCAGGCTTGCTGTTAATGGCTGCGGTATTTGGTTTTGGCGGCTCATTCATTTCATTAATGATGTCAAAGAAAATGGCGCTACGCTCAGTTGGCGGCATGGTCATTGAGAGCCCACGTAATGAAACAGAACATTGGTTGATGGAGACGGTAAGCCGTCAAGCTCAACAAGTTGGTATTGGTATGCCAACAGTGGCGATCTACGATTCGCCAGACATCAACGCATTCGCAACAGGTGCTAAGCGTGACGATTCATTGGTAGCGGTATCAACAGGCCTTCTGCACAACATGACACGTGACGAAGCTGAAGCGGTATTAGCGCATGAAGTTAGCCACATCGCAAACGGCGACATGGTGACCATGACGTTAATGCAAGGTGTAGTGAACACGTTCGTTATCTTCCTATCTCGTTTCATCGCCAACATTGTTGCGTCGAATGACAACGAAGAAGAGGGTGGCAGCAACATGATGGTGTACTTCGGTGTGTCTATGGTGTTGGAATTGGTATTTGGTTTCTTAGCAAGCTTCATTACGATGTGGTACAGCCGTCATCGTGAATTCCATGCCGATGCAGGTGCAGCGAACCTAGTAGGTAAAGAGAAGATGATTGCAGCGCTAGAGCGCCTAAAGGTGAGCCATGAGCCACAACTAGAAGGTTCTATGATGGCATTTGGTATCAACGGTAAGAAGTCTCTTACTGAGCTATTAATGAGCCATCCGCCACTAGATAAGCGTATTGCGTCTCTACGTAACATGTAATTTCTAATATGATTAGCCATCGCTAGTCGACAAGAAAAATCTAAAGGCTTCCTTCGGGAGGCCTTTTTTGATCTTGGCGTTTAAGATAACAAGTGTTGAGACATGAAGTATGAGATACGAGGTGTAGTTGTCGCTAGGTGATTAAATTGAATAAGCAGGGGGCGAGTAGATCAATTGGAGGAGGCTTGGTGTTCTTATGTTTACGATTCTTGTGTCGATAGATTTAATTCCGCGCAATAAAAAGGCTTCCACATGGGAAGCCTTAGTCTATTCTGCGATTCGAATCTTACAGCTTGTCAGTTAGCTCGATTGCTTGACCGATGTAGTTTGCTGGAGTCATCTCTTTCAGGCGAACTTTCTCGTCTGCAGGGATTTCAAGACCGTCGATGAATGCACGCATGCCTTCTCCATCTACACGCTTACCACGAGTTAGCTCTTTTAGCTTCTCGTATGGCTTCTCGATGCCGTAACGACGCATTACTGTTTGTACTGGTTCAGCAAGAACTTCCCAGTTTTTGTCTAGTTCAGCAAGTAGTGCTTCACGGTTAACTTCTAGCTTGCTAATACCTTTCAGAGTTGAAGTGTATGCAATGATTGCGTAGCCAACACCAACACCTAGGTTACGAAGAACTGTAGAGTCAGTTAGGTCACGTTGCCAGCGAGAAACTGGAAGTTTTTGTGCAAGGTGGCTAAATACTGCGTTAGCTAGACCAAGGTTGCCTTCAGAGTTTTCGAAGTCAATTGGGTTAACTTTATGCGGCATTGTAGAAGAACCGATTTCGCCAGCAATAGTCTTCTGCTTGAAGTGACCAAGAGCAATGTAGCCCCAAACGTCACGGTCGAAGTCTAGAAGAATCGTGTTGAAACGAGCAACCGCGTCGAATAGCTCAGCGATGTAATCGTGAGGTTCGATTTGAGTTGTGTACGGGTTCCAAGTTACGCCAAGAGATTCAGTGATGAACTCTTCAGAGAACTGGTGCCATTCAACTTCTGGGTATGCAGAAAGGTGTGCGTTGTAGTTACCTACCGCGCCGTTGATTTTCGCTAGGATCTCAACGCTTTCGATTTGCTTGTATTGACGTTCCATACGGTACGCAACGTTAGCCATCTCTTTCCCCATAGTAGAAGGAGAAGCTGGCTGACCGTGTGTACGAGAAAGAAGAGGAATGTCACGGTACTCGTTCGCAAGTGCTTTGATAGCATCAATTACGTTACGAATTTCTGGAAGAATCACTGTGTCACGAGCTTCTTTAAGCATAAGCGCGTGAGATGTGTTGTTGATGTCTTCAGAAGTACATGCAAAGTGAATGAATTCGTTAACTGCGTGAAGCTCAGGAACGCCCGCAACTTTCTCTTTCAAGAAGTACTCAACCGCTTTTACGTCGTGGTTTGTCGTGCGCTCGATCTCTTTGATACGCAGAGCGTCTTCTTCGCTGAAGTTAGCGGCTAGTTCATCAAGAAACTGGTTAGCTTCTGCACTGAACGCTGGTACTTCTTTGATTGCATCAGTTGCTGCAAGCTTTTGTAACCAACGAATTTCAACGATAGAGCGGTACTTTAGTAGTCCAAACTCACTAAAGATGCTGCGTAATGCAATAGTCTTACTTCCGTAACGGCCGTCTACTGGTGAAACAGCAGTCAATGCTGACAGTTCCATGGTGTTCTCCTGAATTGAGTTTTCTAAATTTTGAGAGGTTTATACCAGTAACAATCTCAATTGTCACGCACATTGCGCAATCGTTTGCGTGAGAGTTGTGTTGATACAAAAAACAAGCTCGCGACGAGGCGCGAGCTAATAAACTACATTCGAGCTAGTAGGATTTGAGCCTGCTCGATCATCTTCTTACGACCGAAGATAAGGTGGCGACGTTTACCGCCAACTTGACGCCATAACACAGCGCTTCGAATCCCTGATAGAAGCAGTGCGCGAACCTTATGTTGGCTCGATGTCTGCTGAAGTACAGACGGAGTACCAGAAACCTGAATGCGAGGGCCGATAGGGCTGACGACATCAAGGTAGATACTTGCAAGGTTGCTGATCATTTGCTCGTCAAACAGATCAAAGTGTTCAGTTTGGCGCTCTGCAGTTTGAATGCGGTCACCAAGCTGAGACATAGAGTCGTTGCGAGAAGACAGCTTACGCTCAAGCGCCATCAAGCTGATGATGTAACGCGTGATATCGCTACCTGCTGGAGTACTATCGATACCTTTTACTAAGCACTCAAGGCCAAGCTTTAGGTTCGCTTCACGTCCAAATACGCCCACGGTATTCGATGGGTTGGTATTTAAAATGGCACTGAGTGAAGCTTCAAAGGCATCTTTATCACAATGGCCGTCTTTCGCTACTTGTTGAACCAAAGCCACAGCTTGGCAAATTCCGGCGAAAGCAATAGTACGGTCATAAAGTGTATTAGCCACGTAGTAACTCCTAGTTGTCTTCTATCGTTTGTCGTTTGATTGATTAGATGCGCTTTTCGATGATACCACCACCAAGACATACTTCGCCTTGGTAGAACACTGCAGATTGACCTGGGGTCACTGCGATTTGTGGCTCATCAAAAATAACCTTAATGTTCTCATCATCAATTGGGATGATTGTACAAGGAATATCTGTTTGACGGTAACGTGTTTTTACCGTGCATGTCATAACTTCAGTAATTGGTGTGCGATTTACCCAATGAAGTTGAGATGCGATCAAGCCTTCTGATTTCAGAAGAGGGTGGTCTTTACCTTGTACTGCGATAAGTACATTACGCTTAAGGTCTTTTTCACCAACAAACCATGGTTCTTCGTTACCGCCACCACCTTTAGTGCCGCCAATATGAAGGCCTTTACGCTGACCTAGCGTGTGGTACATCAAACCTTGGTGTTGACCAATCACTTGGCCTTCAGGTGTTTCGATGTTACCCGGTTGTGCTGGTAGGTATTTGCCTAGGAACTCAGTGAACTTGCGCTCACCGATAAAGCAGATGCCTGTTGAATCTTTCTTCTTAGCTGTGATCAAGTCTTGCTCTTCAGCAATACGTCGCACTTCTGGCTTCTCTAATTCACCGACAGGGAATAGGCTGCGTGCCACTTGATCTGAGCTTAGCGTGTATAGGAAATAACTTTGGTCTTTGTTGCTGTCTAGACCGCGTAGCATTTCTGGTTTTACGCCAGCATCAAGCTCTTCTTGAGTTGGGAAAGTACGACGAACGTAGTGACCCATCGCAATGTAGTCTGCGTCTAGCACTTCATCCGCAAACTCTAAGAATGCTTTAAATTTGATTTCTTTGTTACAAAGGATATCTGGGTTAGGTGTACGACCTGCCTTGTACTCTTCAAGGAAGTATTCGAATACGTTGTCCCAGTATTCTGCAGCAAAGTTGATAGTGTGAAGGTGGATACCTAGTTTGTCACATACCGCTTGAGCATCAGCAAGATCTTCAGCTGCCGTGCAGTATTCTTCGTTATCGTCTTCTTCCCAGTTTTTCATGAAAAGGCCTTCTACCTGATAGCCTTGTTGCTGAAGAAGATACGCCGATACTGACGAATCTACACCGCCGGACATACCGACAATTACTTTCTTTTCGCTGTTTCCAGAGCTGATATCTGACATGTCTAAACACCGTTACTATTACTTGGTCGCAGATTCTAACAGAAAGAGAAACGCCGTGACAGATCCGAGACCGGAATCACAGTTTCATTTGCACAAATAGTGCGCTGACTTTGTTAGAGAATCGCATGAGAGCGAGGTGAGTCGCTAGGATGTCAGAAGTATATGTGGCATAGTCGCTCGAAATCCAAGACCTGAGATAAAAAAATGTCTGAACAAAATGAATTTATGCAAGAAGAAGAGCTGATTGAGATCATCGAGAACCAGCTTGAAGTTGGCGAACCAGTGAAAGTGAAAGAGACGTTGATGCGTTTAATGATGACAGGCACTCCACGTGAAGAAGCAATTGCGGCTATGGCATGTGCACTGGCAATTGAAGTATTTGACGTTATGAAAAACGGCGCGGAGTTTAATCAAAAACGTTACGCAGAGCATTTGGGCATGCTGCCTGATTTAAGCTTTATGGAAGGCGAATAAAAAAAACCTTCAGCAAACGTTTGCTATAGTTTGAAAGATTGCCGCGTTAAATATAGCGCGGTAGAATCCGCCACCTATTTCCCCTTGACTTAGACTAGCCCTATGAAATTCCCTGGACAACGTAAATCAAAGCACTACTTTCCGGTTCACGCTCGTGATCCTCTAGTGAGCCAAGCTCAAAGCAGTAAAAGAATGTCACGCACTCATATTATCGGTATTGACCAAACATTGGTGGATATTGAAGCAAAGGTGAGTTCTGAACTTATTGAGAAGTATGGTTTGAGCAAGGGACATTCACTGGTTATTGGCGACGCAGCCGCTGAATCTTTGTATCAAGAATTAAAAGAGCAGTGCCTGATTACCAATGAATACGCTGGTGGCACAATTGGTAACACATTACACAACTATTCAGTGCTAGCGGATGACCGTTCTACACTGTTAGGTGTAATGAGCCAAGATATTAAGATTGGTAGTTACGGTTATCGCTATTTATGTAATACATCAAGCAGAATGGATCTGAACCATTTACAAGGGGTAGATGGCGCAATTGGTCGCTGCTTTGCATTAATTACAGAAGACGGTGAACGTACTTTCGCAATTAGCGAAGGACAAATGAACCAATTAAAACCAGAAAGCATTCCTGAAAAAATCTTCAAAAGTGCTTCTGCTTTAGTTTTAACGGCTTATTTAGTTCGCTGTAAGCCAGGCGACCCGATGCCTGAAGCAACAATGAAAGCGATCGAATACGCGAAGAAATACGATGTGCCAGTCGTTCTTACACTAGGTACTAAGTTCGTTATTCAAGATGATCCAGAATTCTGGAAAGATTTCCTTGAGCAGCACGTAACGGTTGTTGCAATGAATGAAGACGAAGCTGAAGCGTTAACGGGTGAAAGCGATCCACTGGCTGCATCAGATAAAGCGCTAGACTGGGTAGACCTTGTTCTATGTACTGCGGGACCTGTTGGCCTATTTATGGCTGGTTATACAGAAGATGCAGCTAAGCGTGAAACGTCACTGCCTTTACTTCCAGGTTCAATTGCGGAATTCAACCGTTTTGAATTTAGCCGTCCTGCGCATAAAGATTTATGTGAAAACCCAACTAAAGTGTATTCGCACATTGCGCCATACATGGGTGGACCAGAAAAGATCAAAAATACCAATGGTGCAGGTGATGCTGCGTTATCAGCTTTATTACATGATATGGCTGCTAATAAGTACCACAAAGAAAACGTGCCAAACTCAAGTAAACACCAACATTCATTCTTGACGTACTCTTCGTTCTCACAAGTTTGTAAATATTCTAACCGTGCTAGCTATGAAGTGTTGGTTCAACACTCTCCACGTTTATCTCGTGGCCTTCCTGAAAGAGAAGATAGCCTAGAAGAAGCGTACTGGGAAAGATAAGTTACTTTCTTTAATCAGTAGTACTATCAGTATCAGTTGGTTTCTAATACTGATAGTACAAATATAAAAAAGGCTCCGAAAGGAGCCTTTTTTGTTTCTGAATATATTGAAGTCGTAAATAATACTTTGGTCGACTTAAATATTAATTCTATCGCTTAGCGTGTAATTGATTACTCACTAAGTAAACTAAATGTTTAGATAGCAAACTCTTCTAGAGATTTACCAGCATCTAGCTGTTCTTGGATAGCTGAAGGCGTACGGCCTTGACCTGTCCAAGTCTTCTCGTCGCCGTTTGCGTCTACGTATTTGTATTTCGCTGGGCGAGGAGCGCGTTTAGCTTTTGTTGTTTTAGATTTTGCTTCACCAGAAAGTGCAGCAATAAGATCGGCAACATCAATTCCGTCTTTTGCAATTTGTTCAGCAATAGCAGAAAGCTTAGCTTCTTGCTCTGCTTTAGCAGCACGCTCTTCAGCTTCAGACTCTTGACGCTCTTGTACAACAATAGTCAGCTTGTCTAGCGCTTCTTCAAGTTGCTCAAGAGTTAATTCACGTGAGAACGCACGAAGGCTGCGGATATTTAATAGAGTTTTTGTTAATTCAGACATGATATTTTCCATCAAGGTAAACTAAATAATCTTCCTAATAATAAACAGAGCCTAGGAATAAAACAAATAGTATTTCTTCTATTACATATTTAAATATAAAAGTGAGATGAATAGTTGAAAATTCAGAGCAGTATTTCTATTGAATTTATAATAATTATTAAGAATATCTT
>NZ_JBFRVF010000034.1:0-80697 GCF_041475025.1 Vibrio sp. 10N.222.49.C12
AAAACTTTTTTCAAGCGCTTGGCTTGGCTAATTTGGCTTTCTGATTCGTTCTGGTTTCCTAAGAAGCCATCCCGTGTCAGCGAGGTGGCATTATAGAGATTTCGATCACACTGGCAAGCCCTTTTTTAAGTTTTTTTCGTTTTTTTATTCGTTCGATTAAAAAGAACTCAAAACGCCTCAAAAGTAGGCTTTTATCTTACATATTCTTCAGTTTTTCAGTGAACAAAGAGACTTTTTCCCAGTTTGTGTACTCAACTTCCTTCGTTGTATCCGTTTCACCACCTGTCATATTCATAATAAAGCGGATCATGGTTCTATCGAACCAGTTATAACGTGGGTAATAGAGGGCACCTGCAAATACACCGATTAAAGTCGGCTGCCATGGAGACTTGGTAAGGAACTTCTTAATATACGCACTGCCTTCTGGTGTATCTTTGCCTTGGTCTTCTTTACGCGCCGTTAAGTTAACACAGAAGAACGCAACCTTGCTTGATTGCAACTGAGTAAGGTTGGCATCAATAAATTGATATAGCTTCTTATTAAGGTGGCCATAACGAATCGATGCGCCAATCAACACTCTGTCGTACTGAGCAAAGTCCACCTTGCCAATAGTGTGCAGATCTTGAAGCTCACATTCGAACTCACTCATTTCTTCTTTTATATAGTTCAAGATTTTCTTGGTCTGCCCTTCACGGCTTGAATACAAAAATAGAGCTTTTGCCACAATGTTGTCCTTAGCTACGCCAAAACGTAGGGGTCAATAAGATTAATAAGGTGAAGATTTCTAATCGGCCAAACAGCATAGATACGATAAGTACCCATTTTGCTTTGTCGTTCACATCGCCAAAGTGCACCGCGACTTCACCAAGGCCCGGGCCAAGGTTATTTAATGTCGCCGCTACCGCAGAGAAAGCACTCAACTCGTCCATACCAGTTGCAATAAGAGCCAGCATACAAACCACAAACACTAATGCGTATGCAGAGAAGAAGCCCCAGACCGCATCTACAACACGTTGTGGTAGTGCAGAACCGCCAACCTTGATGGTATAGACAGCCCGTGGGTGAACAAGACGCTTCATTTCACGAGCACCTTGCAGAGTAAGTAGTAAGATTCGAATCACTTTCATACCACCACCCGTAGAACCTGCACAGCCCCCTATAAAAGAAGAGAACAAAAGCAGTACGGGTAAGAACAATGGCCACTCTGAGAAACCCGTCGTTGTAAAACCCGCGGTCGTAGAGATAGACACGGTTTGGAACAAGGCTTGGTCGAAAGCATCGTAGTACGAATCATAAGAGTGATGATTGAGCAGTAATAAGAAACAAACCAAGAACAGTACTGCCTGAATAAAGATAAAGGCGCGGAACTCAGGATCTTTCCAATAATACTTAGGATGCACACCACCTGAAGCAAATGCAGCAAAGTGAAGAGAGTAATTACACGCAGATATAAGCAGGAACACCACGGTAATCATGTTGATAGCCGGGCTGTTGAAATAGCCCATGCTTGCATCGTGAGTGGAGAAGCCACCAATAGCAATAGTAGAGAAGCTATGACTGATTGCATCAAAGAAGCTCATACCGGCTAGCCAAAACGCCACCGCACAAGCAATGGTTAGGCTGAGATAGATGTACCACAGCGCTTTTGCGGTTTCAGCGATACGCGGAGTCATTTTGCTGTCTTTTACAGGGCCTGGAATCTCAGCTCGATACAGCTGCATACCACCGATGCCCAGAACTGGAAGGATCGCTACCGCCAATACGATGATACCCATACCACCAAACCATTGCAGGAACTGACGGTAAAATAAGATAGCTTTAGGCAGGTCATCAAGGCCAACGATCACCGTCGCACCGGTAGTGGTCAGTGCAGAAAAGGATTCGAAGAAGGCATCGGTTACCGAAACATTGGGGTTATCAGCAATCAAAAACGGCAACGCACCCGCACTACCGATTACCGTCCAAAACAGAACCACAATCAAAAAGCCATCGCGTGCTTTTAACTCATGCTTATAACGTCGGTTTGGAAACCAACACGTCGCACCACAAAATAACAGAACAAAGAAAGTCGTTACAAATGGCACACCCGCACCATCTCGATAGATCAGAGCGACTAACGCAGGTGTGAGCATTGATACACTAAAAAGTGCTAATAATAATCCGACGATTCGAATAATTGAGCGAAATTGCATGAGCTATTGAACGAAGCGAAATGCTTCACACTTCCTAGTTGTCTTTGACTTTCGTTACCAGTGCCTTAGCACCGCTTTTATTGATCATGGTTTGGGTAAACGCATCTACCTGCAGGAGCTCTATCTCAATAATAAGCTCAACTTGCACACCATAATCCGCTTGGACCTCAACAGCCTGATGCTGAGCCATGATGGATTGTGCGATTGGCACAAAGCCATAGTCTAACTCTAGCCGTAATTTTGTGGTTATTTTTTTCTCGATAGTTTGAAGCAGCTTGAGAGCTTGTTGCACTCCGCCACCATAAGCTTTAACCAAACCACCAGTTCCAAGCTTAATTCCACCAGAGTAACGCGTGACGACAGCCGTTAATTCACCCACACCAGATCCAGACAATTGCGCCAAGATAGGCTTACCCGCTGTACCCGAGGGTTCACCATCATCACTGAAACCCCAAAGCATTGAGTCTTCAGGTCGACCAGCAACAAAACCCCAACAGTTATGCCTCGCTGAAGAATGCTCTTTTTTCACCTGTTCTACGAACTGTTTTGCAGCTTCAATACTTGGAGTATGAGCAAGATGCGTAATAAAGACGCTCTTTTTTATCTCTTCTTCAAACAGAGCCGACGCAGAAGGTATTAAATAAGGCTGTTCATTCATATCGTTAACTTAGTTAATAAGAGCGACGAAGTGTATCACGCGTGAATAATAAGGGTTAGAGGATCTGTGCCATCGCACAATGTTAAACAATTGTTTAAAAAATGTATTGAAATTAATCAAGCAGAGGTACAGACTAAGATAACTGGTCTTACCAGGTATTCTACAATAATAGAAAGATAACAAGATTCTCTCAAACAATCGTGGATTGTATGTCATGGAGATAGACAATGATTTACCAAGCTAACACCCTACAGGTAAAGGAATTACAAGATGGTATTGCGGAATTAAGCTTCTGTGCACCAGCCTCTGTAAACAAACTCGACCTTGCTACTTTAGAATCACTAGATAAAGCGTTAGATGCTCTTAATGCTCACGCAGGATTACGTGGTTTAATCTTAACTTCAAACAAAGACGCGTTCATTGTAGGCGCAGACATCACTGAATTTCTTGGCCTATTTGCTAAGCCAGAAGCAGAACTTGATGAATGGTTAAGATTCGCTAATTCAATCTTCAGCAAGCTCGAAGACCTTCCTGTCCCAACTCTTTCAATGATGCGTGGCCATGCCCTTGGCGGCGGCTGTGAATGTGTACTCGCTACCGATTTCCGTATCGGTGACAAGACCACCAGCATTGGCCTACCTGAAACCAAACTTGGCATCATGCCTGGTTTTGGTGGTTGTGTACGCCTACCTCGTGTTATCGGTGCTGACAGCGCAATGGAAATTATCACGCAAGGCAAAGCATGCCGTGCAGATGAAGCGCTTAAAGTTGGCTTGTTAGATGCGATTGTTGAAACAGACCAGTTACTAGAATCGGCAATCAATACCGTTTCTCTGGCTGCTAATGAAAAATTAGACTGGCAGCTACGCCGTAAACAAAAGACATCAGCGCTTTCACTAAGCAAACTCGAAGCGATGATGAGCTTTACCATGGCGAAGGGCTTAGTTGCTCAAAAAGCAGGGCCTCACTACCCAGCTCCGATTACTTCTGTGATTGCGATTGAAGAAGCAGCACGCAGCAATCGCGATGCAGCACTCGACATCGAACGTAAGCACTTCGTTAAGCTAGCGAAATCGGAAGAAGCAAAAGCATTAGTTGGCTTATTCCTGAATGACCAGTACATCAAAGGCTTAGCGAAACAAGCGGGTAAGTCAGCAAACAAAGCAACTGAGCGTGCAGCCGTACTTGGTGCAGGTATCATGGGCGGCGGTATTGCTTACCAATCTGCGTTGAAAGGCGTGCCAGTGATGATGAAAGACATCGCACAAGCATCGCTTGATCTTGGTATGAATGAAGCGTCTAAACTATTGAATAAGCGTCTATCTCGCGGTCGCCTAGATGGTTTTAAGATGGCAGGTATTCTCTCTTCTATCACTCCAAGCTTGCATTACGCTGGTGTTGAGCAATCAGACGTTGTCGTAGAAGCCGTGGTGGAGAATCCTAAAGTAAAAGCAGCAGTGCTGAGTGAAGTTGAAGGTCTCGTGGGTGAAGATACAGTTCTTACATCAAACACCTCAACAATTCCGATCAACCTGTTAGCGAAATCTCTAAAACGCCCAGAAAACTTCTGTGGCATGCACTTCTTTAACCCAGTACACCGCATGCCTTTGGTTGAGATCATCCGTGGCGAGCATACTTCAGAAGAAACAATCAATCGCGTGGTTGCTTACGCAGCGAAGATGGGTAAATCCCCAATCGTTGTTAACGACTGCCCAGGCTTCTTCGTTAACCGTGTACTTTTCCCTTACTTTGGCGGTTTCAGCATGTTGCTACGCGACGGTGCTGATTTCACTAAGATCGATAAAGTGATGGAGCGCAAGTTCGGTTGGCCAATGGGCCCGGCTTACTTACTAGACGTTGTAGGCCTAGACACTGCACACCACGCACAAGCTGTGATGGCGCAAGGTTTCCCAGAGCGTATGGGCAAAGAAGGTCGTGATGCGATTGATGCACTTTACGTTGCTGAAAAATACGGTCAGAAAAACGGTAGCGGTTTCTACACATACAGCGTAGACAAGCGTGGTCGTCCGAAGAAGACCTTCTCTGAAGACATTCTTCCTATCTTGGCTGACGTATGTCAAGCACCACAAGATTTTGATGACCAAACAATTATCCAGCGCGTGATGATTCCAATGATCAACGAAGTGGTGCTTTGTCTAGAAGAAGGCATTATCGCGACACCGCAAGAAGCGGATATGGCACTGGTTTACGGTTTAGGCTTCCCTCCATTTAGAGGCGGCGTATTCCGCTACTTAGACAGTGTGGGCATTGGTAACTTCGTTGAAATGGCGAAAGGCTACCAAGACTTAGGTGCAATGTACCAAGTTCCTCAGCTATTGCTTGATATGGCAGCGAAGGGCGAAAGCTTTTACGACAGCCAACAAGCCAGTTCTCTGTAACCCACATTTGGAAAAGGAATAGCAAAATGAAAAATGTAGTTGTTGTTGATTGCCTTCGCACCCCAATGGGACGTTCCAAAGGTGGAGCTTTCCGTCACAATCGTGCTGAAGATCTGTCTGCACATTTGATGAAAGGCATTTTAGAGCGCAACCCAGAAGTAAACCCTGTCGAAATTGAAGATATTTACTGGGGTTGTGTACAACAAACACTAGAGCAAGGCTTCAACGTTGCACGTAACGCTGCCTTGCTTGCTGGTCTACCGATTGAGATTGGTGCTGTAACAGTCAACCGTTTATGTGGTTCATCTATGCAAGCTTTGCATGATGCAACTCGCTCTATCATGGTTGGTGATGCTGAAATCTGCCTGATTGGTGGTGTGGAGCACATGGGCCACGTACCAATGAACCATGGTGTTGATTTTCACCCAGGCATGTCAAAACACGTAGCAAAAGCGGCCGGCATGATGGGGCTAACCGCTGAGATGTTAGGCAAAATGCACGGTATTAGCCGTGAAGACCAAGATGCATTCGCAGCACGCTCACATGCTCGCGCTCAAGCAGCTACGGTTGAAGGTCGTTTCAAAAATGAAATCCTGCCAACCGAAGCTCACGCTGCAGACGGTTCTCTGTTCACTCTGGATTACGACGAAGTCATTCGCCCAGAGACAACAGTTGAAGGCTTATCCCAGCTGCGTCCGGTATTTGACCCAGCAAACGGCACAGTAACAGCAGGTACTTCATCAGCTCTGTCTGATGGTGCTTCTGCAATGCTTATCATGAGCGAAGAGAAAGCTAACGCACTTGGCCTTAAGATTCGCGCTCGCGTGAAGTCTATGGCTATCGCTGGCTGCGATCCTTCAATCATGGGTTACGGCCCAGTACCAGCAACCCAAAAAGCACTTAAACGTGCAGGACTAACCATTGAAGACATGGGTGTGATTGAGTTAAACGAAGCGTTTGCTGCTCAATCTCTACCTTGTGCTAAAGACTTAGGTCTACTGGATGTTGTTGACGAGAAAGTAAACCTTAACGGCGGTGCGATTGCTCTGGGTCACCCACTAGGCTGTTCTGGTTCTCGTATCTCGACGACGCTAATCAACCTGATGGAAGCACAAGACGTGAAATACGGCTTGGCGACTATGTGTATTGGTTTAGGCCAAGGTATTGCAACGGTATTTGAACGCCCATAGCGTTTACTGACTGTAATATTTGAAGGGTAATCTTTTGTGCAGCTATATTTATATAGCTGCACTTTTTATTGCTTGGCATCCAACAATGCATCGATTGTGTTCAGCGAACTCAACGAGAGAAAAACCAACCCTGACATCTATGCACAAAACGCATATATTCAATGTTGATGTTTCATTATTTTTTCTCGGATGATTCAACTAAAGTTACTTCAGTTTCCTAATATTCCTCCACGGAGCAGATCATGTTTAAAGCACTTGTACTAAACCAAGAAGACAAAAAAACTATCGCGTCAGTTTCTCAAATTGAAGAATCTCAATTACCAGAAGGTAACGTGAAGATTGATGTTAGCTACTCTTCTTTGAACTACAAAGATGGTTTGGCGATTACAGGTAAAGGGCGCATTGTTCGCAACTTCCCTATGGTTCCTGGTATCGACCTTTCTGGTGTGGTTTCACAATCTGATGACCCTCGCTACAAAGCAGGCGACGAAGTGGTTCTAACTGGTTGGGGTGTTGGTGAAGGTCACTGGGGCGGCATGGCTGAGAAAGCAAGCCTAAACGGTGACTGGTTAGTGCCGATGCCTAAAGGTCTAGACGCTAAGAAAGTAATGGCGATTGGTACAGCAGGCTTCACAGCAATGCTTTGTGTTCAAGCTATTGTCGATGCTGGCATCAAGCCTGAAGACGGTGAAATCCTAGTTACCGGCGCAAGTGGCGGTGTAGGTAGCGTATCTATCACTCTACTAAACCAACTGGGCTACAAAGTGGCAGCAGTGACTGGCCGTGCTTCTGTAAACGGTGAACTACTTAAATCACTAGGCGCGACACGTATTGTAGAGCGTGCTGAACTAGAAGAACCAGCTAAGCCACTAGAAAAACAACTGTGGGCTGGCGCTATCGATACGGTAGGCAGCAAAGTCCTTGCGAAAGTATTGGCGCAAATTGATTACAACGGTGCGGTTGCGATGTGTGGTCTAGCAGGCGGTTTTGACTTACCAACCACGGTAATGCCATTCATTCTGCGTAACGTTCGCCTACAAGGTGTTGATTCTGTAATGTGCCCTCGTGAAAAACGTATTAAAGCGTGGGAACAACTGGCTGAGCTACTACCAGAATCTTTCTACGCTCAAGCAACCAAAGAAGTGTCTTTAGACGGTGCAATTCAAGCAGCAGAAGACATCACTAACGGTCAAATCACTGGTCGCGTAGTCATTAAACTATAGGCTCTCAAACATAAAGTTATCAAACCTTAAGCAACAGCTTTAAGCTTGGATAACCCAAAACAACAAAGGGCTGATTTTTATCAGCCCTTTTGCGTTTTTGTCATTCGGGTCAAGTGAACTCAGACTCAGATCCGGTTAACCCAAACCGACATCCGCAATCCGTTTTTGAATCAACTCACCACACTCTTCTTTTACCACTCTTCTTAACCATTGTTGTGAAGCAGAAGAATCGCAACGCGAGTGCCAGATCAGTGAGTAATCAAACGGCATAAATTCAAATGGTAATGGCTTAACAACCAAGTCATAACGCTCTGCTACCAAATAAGCCAAATCAGCAGGCACAGTAATCACCAACGGCATTCTATCGACAATCGCCAATGCCGCTTCAAGGTGATAAGCACGCAGTACCATTTTTCTGGGTTGTTGATTAGCTAAAGCGTTGTCCAATAAAGCCTTAACACCATCACTGATCGCAATCATCGCATGTGGGAGTGAAACATAGTCTGCAAGGCTTAAAGGTTGATCGGCTAATGGATGGTTTTTAGATAACAGACACGACACACCAACCGGCCCCAAGACTTCTTGATGAAGTGGTGCAATGCTGCCACTCGGACGACAGATCGCCATATCAACGCGTTCGGTGCTGAGCTGTTTAAACAAATGCTCATGCTGCAACGGAGCAAACTCCAAAGAGATATTGGGTGCTTGTTCATAAATCTTAGGCAACGCATAAGGCAAGATGGTTTGCATCGCATAATCGGTGGTAGCGATCAGAAAACGTTCGCTGCAATAGTAAGGGTCAAAGTCACTCGGACTCAGCAATTGGCGAAAAGACTCCAAAGGCTGATCAATACGCTGACTGATCTCGAGTGCTTTCTTGGTAGGAATAAGGTGCTGACCTTGACGTGTAAACAACGGATCGTTTAGTAATTCTCTTAAACGCCCTAATACTCGACTGGTTGCGGATTGGCTTAAGTTAAGACGAAGCGCGGCCTGGCTTACGCTGCCCTCTTCAATCAATACCTTTAAAGCGACCAATAAATTAAGGTCTCTACGATAGATGTCTTCTAATTCCACGCCACTTACCTAGCTGTATACGATTGCCATTAGTCACTAAGTTGTTTATAGCATGCTTTAGATAAAAAAAATCCCGCAATTACGCGGGGAAGCCCAAGAAAATTTGGGGATAGTGTCGGAATGTTGTCGTATCGGAATTCGCTTGCTGTATTCGGGTTAGTGCTCTTGCTCTTCGGCTATGCCTTGCCAACGGCGCATCTCTACCCAAATACCAATAATCGTTGCTACTATGCCAAAAATAGGCATCAGTGAGGTCTCTGTCGATGAGCGTAGTACTAACGCACAAAAAGAAATAAAACAGAGAACCGAATAAATTGTTAATCTATCTAATCCTGTCAACATCGCCACTCCTTAGCTAGTTGCCTTTGCTTCAAGTTGTTATCAACTTGTTAACTAAGTTATAGGAAATGATTCTGTTTGCCAAGCACTTATTGCATATTTTTTCTGCAGACGTATTATTCACTCGTTAGATAGATATAGAGATACAAACCATGACATTCAAACCTGAACTGGCAACCCATACTTTAGAAGCTGAAGGCCTGCGTTGCCCGGAACCAGTAATGATGGTCAGGAAGACAATTAGAAACATGCAGGATGGCGATGTGTTACTGGTAAAAGCTGACGATCCTTCGACAACTCGAGATATTCCGAGCTTTTGTCGATTCATGGATCACCAGTTGGTAGGCCAAGCAACAGAAACGTTGCCTTACCAGTATTTGATCAGAAAGGGATTGGAGGCGTAACGCCCCACCGACTATCAAGTATCAAAAAAGCCGCTCGTACCTTATGTTCTTAAACAGAACTCAGAGTACGAGCGGCTTTTTGTTTATTCGCTTCTAGATTTGTTTTGCAGATGCTCCAGCTGATGCTGAATTTCTCGGATATCTTTGCGCATCGGAATAATATGCGCGACCCGAATCCAAGCCTCTACCGCAAGTGCAGTCATGATGATGGCACCCGCGACCATTGGCAGCCACATGTCCGTCAACACCATGCCTAACAGTGTAAGTGCAAGACCAAAAGTAAATAGATAACTTTGGCTTTGTGGAGTAATACCCATATAACGCGTCAACATAATCATGCCCTCGTGTTCTTAACTCACAAGATTAAAATATCATGACAAGTATGACAGTTATATGTCCATTCGCTCGATAAACCCCACAATACTGTAAGAGTATGACCTACAACACATTACTCTACTGATTGAGTATAATAAGACTCAAAACACTTACGAGTAAAACGCAGCAGCGATAGCTAAACCCACGAATAGCAAGGCTGTGATCTTACGAATCAGATCAAGAGGCATCTTATCAGCAGACAGCTTACCGATGATCACCACAGGTACATTTGCCAGCAACATACCAATGGTTGTACCCAGAATCACCCACGCTAATGCATCCGCATATTGAGCCCCTAGGATAGAGGTCGCAATTTGGGTTTTATCGCCGATCTCAGCAATAAAGAAAGCGATAAAACTGGCGACAAACGGTCCTCGGTTTGAGATCTGTTCATCGTCATCTAACTTATCGGGAATCAAAATCCAGCCAGCCATCGCAATGAAACTGACCACCAGCACCCACTTTAATACTTCAGGTGAAAGATAATCAGCAACCACGACCCCGAGCCATGCTGCAAGGGCATGATTGGCAATGGTGGCAAAGAAGATAGCTGCGATGATCGGTATCGGCTTGCGATATCGACTGGCTAATAAAAGAGATAGCAACTGAGTCTTATCACCGATCTCGGCTAAGGCGACAGTTGTAATTGAAATTGCTAAAACGCTCACGACATGCTCATTTGGGATGGGGATTATTATATTTAACCAAAGACAAACCTCGCGCCCCATCCCGGTTCACGATGCTTGTCTATGGTCTTGCTAAGCACCACCAAGGTGGTGGTTGCCTCGAACGCCATGATGATTTTGCATCAATTATGTTGACGAACGAACTCATTCAATAGGATATGAATAAGTAAGCTACTCCCCAAAGACCGCGAGATTTTAATAGCCCATGCTTTCAAACACAAGTGTCAAAGTTATCAAAATATCCACTTGTGCCGAAAAACAAACATTAAAGGCACAAAAATCCACTAAACGACATTTTAGACCACTAATTAAACAAGATTACCCCTACTCGCTTTACGAATATCTCGGTATACTCAGAGGTTATTTTTCTCATTCATTTAAAAGAATCGCGCGAACCTGACTATGCAAAAATACGATATCAAAACCTTCCAGGGAATGATCCTCGCGCTGCAGGATTACTGGGCTCAAAACGGTTGTACCATTGTTCAACCTCTAGATATGGAAGTAGGTGCAGGCACCTCTCACCCAATGACATGTCTACGAGCACTTGGCCCAGAGCCAATGTCTACAGCTTACGTTCAACCTTCTCGTCGTCCGACCGATGGCCGTTACGGTGAAAACCCGAACCGTCTGCAGCACTACTACCAATTCCAAGTAGCGCTAAAACCATCGCCAGACAATATCCAAGAGTTGTACCTAGGCTCCCTAGAGGTTCTTGGTGTTGACCCACTTGTTCACGACATTCGCTTCGTTGAAGATAACTGGGAAAACCCAACACTAGGCGCATGGGGCCTTGGTTGGGAAGTATGGCTAAACGGCATGGAAGTAACACAGTTTACTTACTTCCAACAGGTTGGCGGCCTTGAGTGTAAACCTGTAACAGGTGAGATCACTTACGGTATCGAGCGTCTAGCAATGTACATCCAGGAAGTAGATTCTGTTTACGACCTAGTATGGAACGTAGCACCAGACGGTTCTAACGTGACTTACGGTGACATCTTCCACCAAAACGAAGTTGAGCAATCAACATACAACTTCGAGCACGCAGACGTAGATTTCCTATTCACTTTCTTCGATCAGTGCGAGAAAGAGTGTAAAGAACTACTTGAGCTTGAGAAGCCACTGCCGCTTCCAGCTTACGAGCGCATTCTAAAAGCAGGTCACGCATTTAACATCCTTGATGCGCGCAAAGCTATCTCTGTAACAGAGCGTCAACGTTACATCCTTCGTATCCGCAACCTGACTAAATCAGTTGCTGAAGCGTACTACGCGTCACGTGAAGCGCTTGGCTTCCCAATGTGTAAGAAGGAAGGTAAATAATCATGGCGAAGAATTTTCTAATTGAACTGGGTACGGAAGAGCTTCCACCAACAGCACTTCGTTCTCTAGCAGAAGCGTTTGCTTCTAACTTTGAAGCAGGTCTTAAAACGGCTGAGCTTTCTCACGAAGGCATCAAGTGGTACGCAGCACCTCGTCGTCTAGCACTTAAAGTAACTGCACTGGCTGAAGGCCAAGCAGACAAAGTGGTTGAGAAACGTGGCCCTGCTGTTTCTGTGGCATTCGATGCTGAAGGCAACGCGACCAAAGCGGCACAAGGTTGGGCTCGTGGTAACGGTATTACTGTTGAGCAAGCTGACCGTCTGAAAACAGACAAAGGCGAGTGGCTTCTTTTCAAACAAGAAGTAGCTGGCAAACCAGTTCAAGAATTGGTGATGGACATTGCTGCGAAAGCACTGGCTGGCCTACCAATTCCTAAAGCAATGCGCTGGGGTAACTCAGACATTCAATTTATCCGTCCAGTAAAAACACTGACAGTACTACTAGGTGATGAGCTTGTTGAAGGCGAAATCCTAGGCGTAGCATCTGCTCGTACTATCCGTGGCCACCGTTTCATGGGCGAACAAGAGTTCACAATCGACTCTGCTGACCAATACCCTGCGATCCTAGAAGAGCGCGGTAAAGTAATGGCAGATTACGAAGCGCGTAAAGCGATCATCCTTGCTGATTCGCAAAAAGCGGCAGCTGCGGTTGGCGGTACAGCTGACCTAGAAGATGACCTTGTTGAAGAAGTAACGTCTCTGGTTGAATGGCCAGTAGTACTGACAGCGAAGTTTGAAGAAGAGTTCCTAAAAGTCCCTTCTGAAGCTTTGGTTTACACCATGAAGGGTGACCAAAAGTACTTCCCTGTTTACGATGACAACAAGAAGCTACTACCGAACTTCATCTTCGTATCGAACATCGAGTCTAAAGAGCCTCGTCACGTTATCGAAGGTAACGAGAAAGTGGTACGCCCACGTCTTGCTGATGCTGAATTCTTCTTCAACACAGACCGTAAGCGCCCGCTTATCGACCGTCTTGCTGAGTTAGACCAAGCTATCTTCCAGAAGCAACTGGGTACTATCAAAGACAAAACAGACCGCATCACAGAGCTTGCAGGCTACATTGCTGAGCAAATCGATGCTGACGTTGAAAAGTCTAAGCGTGCTGGCCTACTGGCTAAGTGTGACCTAATGACCTCTATGGTATTCGAATTTACGGATACTCAAGGTGTGATGGGCATGCACTACGCGACTCACGACGGTGAAGACGAGCAAGTTGCACTGGCACTTTACGAGCAATACATGCCTCGTTTCGCGGGTGACGATCTACCAAGCACGGGTATCTCTTCAGCAGTAGCAATGGCAGACAAGCTAGACACTATCGTAGGTATCTTCGGTATTGGCCAAGCACCAAAAGGTTCTGACCCATTTGCACTTCGTCGTGCGTCTCTAGGTGTGCTACGTATCATCGTTGAAAACGGCTACAACCTAGACCTAACCGATCTAATCGGTAAAGCGAAAGAGCTACTAGGCGACAAGCTGACTAACAAAAACGTAGAAGCTGACGTTATCGACTTCATGCTAGGTCGTTTCCGCGCATGGTACCAAGATGCTGGTTTCAGCGTTGATATCATCCAAGCGGTACTAGCACGTCGTCCAACTAAGCCTGCTGACTTTGACCAACGTGTTAAAGCGGTTTCTCACTTCCGTGAACTGGAAGCAGCAGAAGCACTAGCAGCAGCGAACAAGCGTGTAGGTAATATCCTTGCGAAATTCGATGGCGAGCTACCAGCTGAAATCGACCTAACGCTTCTTCAAGAAGACGCAGAGAAAGCACTGGCTGAAAACGTTGAAGTAATGACGGAAGCACTAGAACCAGCATTCGCAACAGGTAACTACCAAGAAGCCCTAAGCAAGCTTGCTGATCTACGTGAACCAGTTGATGCATTCTTCGATAACGTAATGGTTATGGCTGATGACGAAGCGCTTAAGAAGAACCGTCTAACGCTACTGAACAACCTACGTAACCTGTTCCTACAGATTGCTGACATCTCTCTACTGCAAAAATAAGCACAAGTGAGACAATTACTCTAAGTCATACTCTGAGTAATTAACGGTAAACACCCAAAGGGAAGCGAAAGCTTCCCTTTTTGTTTTTGTGAACCAAGCATTTGTTTGTAGAGGTCTTATTGATTAACTGAATGAAACAGCACTCAGACTGTAGAGGGCATTGTTTGCTATAACTGACCTGTTTATTCAGGGGAAGGGAACAATGAAAAAAACAGTACTCGCGCTTTCAATACTCGCACTCAGCGCATGCAGCCAAACCAGTGACAACAACCTATTACTGACAATTGATAACGACACTGTCGTATTCGAATCATCCGGTAAAGGCGCCGTGATTGCAGAACAGGAACTCGCGAAAGGTAGCTATACCTTCTCTATCAGCGATACTCAAAATACCTGTGGCACCAACTATGCGCTGGCTGAAGAAAACCGCATCAAATTCAATAAACCCCTTCGCCTAGACGACTGCGCCGAGAAGTCTGAATTAGATATCAAGATCTTTCGCGCTAACACCTATCAGTTTATGCTCAACCCACAAACCAATGAACTGACCGTTCAGATAAAGCCGAAGCAACAACAAGTACAAAGCTTTGCTTGTCCGGTTCCTAGTGACGAACCAACCATCATCGACGTTGCTCAAACCTTTGATGATGGCACCGTGGTTAGAGACGCTCTTTCAGGCAAACAAGTCACAGTAACGAATGGCAGCGTCACCATGCAGCCAGCAGAAAATAGCCAAGGTGTTCTGCTGCTTGAGAAAGTAGAACCAGAAACCAAAGCTGACTTTAGTTGGGATAACGCCACGGTTTACTTCGTAATGACTGACCGTTTCCACAATGGTAATCCTGATAACGACAACAGTTACGGTCGCAGCCAAGATGGACAAGACGAAATCGGCACCTTCCACGGTGGTGACTTGGCAGGCTTAACCGAAAAACTCGATTACATAGAATCACTCGGTGCTAATGCTATCTGGATAACGTCTCCGTTAGAGCAAATCCACGGCTGGGTTGGCGGCGGTGATCGAGGTGACTTCAAACACTACGGCTACCACGGCTACTACCATCAAGATTGGACCAAGCTCGATGACAACATGGGCACCGAAGACGAGCTAAAAACCTTCATCGATACCGCGCATAGCAAAGGCATTCGTGTTGTTTGGGATGTGGTAATGAACCACACCGGCTATGCGACGCTTGCCGACATGCAAGAGTTTGATTTTGGTAAGCTCAACCTAACTGACGAAGAAGCCAAACAAACACTTGGCGAAAACTGGACAGATTGGCAACCTGCCAAAGGTCAGAACTGGCACTACTTCAACAACTACATCTCTTACAGCGACAAAGAAGCGTGGGAAAAGTGGTGGGGCAAAGCTTGGCTACGCAGCGATATCGGCGCCTATGACTCTCCGGGCTACAATAACCTCACCATGTCTTTGGCGCATCTGCCCGATTTCAAAACAGAGTCGACAGAGACAATCGGGCTGCCTAATTTCTATCGCAATAAGTCCACCAGCGCGACCGATGAACTCAAAACACCTCGTAACCATTTAATCACTTGGTTATCGGATTGGGTGCGCGAATATGGTGTCGATGGTTTCAGGGTCGATACCGCTAAACACGTTGAACTCGAAGCATGGGCAGAACTGAAAGAGAGCACCAACCAGGCACTAGCTGAGTGGAAACAGAGCAACCCAGACAAAGCCTTAGATGATTTACCTTTCTGGATGACTGGCGAAGTGTGGGCACACAGCGTAGTCAAATCAGATTACTTTGCTAACGGCTTTGATTCGATCATCAACTTTGAATTCCAGAGCGACATCGCCCCTAAGGCGCTGAAGTGTCTATCCGATCTTGATGCTGATTACCTTCGCTACGCAGACAAGATCAACAGTGACAGCGAGTTCAATGTGTTGAGTTATCTCTCGTCTCACGACACCTCGCTATTCTGGACACAACATGGCAGTGACTTTGCAAAACAAACCAAAGCTGCAAACGCGTTGATGCTGGCTCCCGGTGCGGTACAGATCTATTACGGCGATGAAATCGCCCGAGACTTTGGCCCAACGGGTTCTGATCCAATGCAAGGCACACGCTCAGACATGCCTTGGGATCAAATCACTGGCGAACGTGCAGAGCTGCTAGAACACTGGCAAGCGCTTGGCCAATTCCGCCAACGCCACCCAGCCGTTGCTCAAGGTAAGCACATCATCCGTAACAGCAAGGGCTACTATGCGTTCGAACGCCAATACCAAGATGACAAGGTATTAGTCGTTTATACCGGTTCGAACTAAACCTTCATTAACATAAACACCAGAAACTAAAGGGGAAGCTTAGGCTTCTCCTTTTTTTATCGCTAAAGGTACGTTCAATAAGCAAGCTGTCACTCATTAACCAAACTTTATAGAAGTTTTTTACGTGTTAGAGCATTTGGCGCTATGCGTCGCAAAAACATTGCGGTATGTTCAAGGAATACACTGATGGCAGACATAAGGTCTGCCTTAATGACACGTAACAAGCAATCACAATGAATTAGGTAAAATTAGTAATGCAGTTCTCTAAGTTTGGCGAAAAGTTTAATCGATACTCTGGAATCACTCGTTTAATGGATGATTTGAATGATGGCCTGCGCACTCCTGGCGCTATCATGCTCGGTGGTGGCAACCCAGCCGCTATCCCTGCCATGCTCGATTACTTTAACCAAGCCAGTGCCGACATGCTCGCCAGTGGAGAACTCATCGCCGCCCTCGCCAACTACGATGGTCCGCAGGGTAAAGACAGCTTCATCAAATCGTTAGCAGCAATGCTGAAAGAGACCTACGGTTGGGACATCAGCGAGAAGAACATCAGCCTGACTAATGGCAGTCAAAGTGGCTTCTTCTACCTATTCAACCTGCTAGCAGGCCAACAGCCTGACGGCTCACATAAGAAAATCCTACTGCCGATCGCACCGGAATACATCGGCTACGGCGACGCGGGTATTGATGACGATATTTTTATCTCTTACCACCCAGAGATCGAACTGCTAGAAAACCGTCAGTTTAAATACCACGTTGATTTTGAACAACTAAAGGTTGATGACTCAGTCGCGGCTATCTGTGCATCTCGTCCAACCAACCCAACGGGTAACGTACTGACCGACGAAGAAGTGCGTAAACTGGATAAACTGGCGCGTGAAAACAACATCCCACTGCTGATCGACAATGCTTACGGCCTGCCGTTTCCTAACATCATCTTTGAAGATGTCGAACCGCTCTGGAATGAAAATACGATTCTGTGCATGAGCCTTTCTAAGCTTGGTTTGCCGGGTGTGCGTTGCGGTATAGTAATTGCGAGTGAAGAAGTAACACAAGCATTGACCAACATGAATGGCATCATTAGCTTAGCGCCAAACAGTGTTGGCCCTGCAATTGCCAATCACATGATTGAAAAAGGCGATTTACTGCGCTTAAGTAGCGAGGTAATCAAACCTTTCTATAAAGATAAGTCACTACGTGCAGTTGAACTGTTACAAGACGCTATCGACGACCCTCGCTTCCGTATTCACAAGCCTGAAGGCGCTATCTTCTTATGGCTATGGTTTGATGAGCTGCCGATCACCACAATGGAACTGTACGACCGCCTTAAAGCTCGTGGCGTATTGATTGTTCCGGGTGAATACTTCTTTATCGGCCAAGAAGACGAGTGGGATCATGCCCATCAATGTCTACGTATGAACTACGTGCAAGATGATGAGGCGATGCAGAAAGGCATTGCTATCATTGCTGAAGAAGTGAAAAAGGCTTACTCAGAGCAGTAATAAGAGCTTTTAGCTTACCGCAGGTCAAATACAAAAAGAGCACCTCATTAGGTGCTCTTTCACTTTTACTTCCCGATATTTTTTAGCTCTAAGGAGCTAACAGTAATTAGCCTTCTAGTAAACTATTACCATTGATAGCAATCTTACGTGGTTGCATCGCTTCTGGGATTTCGCGTTCGAGGTCGATGTGAAGAAGACCATTTTCCATGCTTGCACCTACCACTTTTACGTAGTCAGCCAGTTGGAATTTACGCTCGAAATCGCGCTCTGCGATACCTTGGTATACGAAGGTTTTCTCTGCTTCTGCTTTACGCTCACCTTTCACAATTAGCATGTTCTCTTTCTGAGTCAGATCTAATTGGTCATCAGCAAAACCAGCGACTGCCATAGTAATACGGTAGTTGTTCTCGTCTTTTTGCTCGATGTTGTATGGAGGGTAACCGCCAGAAGAGTTCTTCGATGTATTCGCTTCCATCATGTTGAATAGACGATCGAAGCCGATTGCGTTGCGGTAAAGTGGAGTGAAATCTACAGTTCTCATAATGCTATCCTTTTAGTAAGCAATAGTCTTAGCTGCGAATTTTACTTGGATCTAACCTGTGTGTGACCCAGTAAACAGCTAAGAGATTCAATTCGCATTCCTCGGGTTTCACCTCTATTGGCGACAACGCTGGGACATGGCAATGAATCAATTTTTAAGTTGTGTGCTGCCAAAGTTATCCTCTATTGAGCGATACTTCGTTAGCGGTAATGAAGGTTCTGTTTCTTCTCTTGTAGAGCAAGACAGTCATCCTCTTCACAAATAGATATATGGATTGAGCAAAATAGTTTCAAGGGGTTATTTTCAATTATTTTTGCAACTCAATATTTTTCAATATCTTACAAACATAAAAAAGCACCATCCAAAGGATAGTGCTTTAAAATGATTTTAGTTTTTTGAGACGAAGCTATTTGGCTTTAGTTCAAGGAAGAGGCGCGGAGCATACGAATGTATGTGAGCACCTCTGACACAGAAATTAAGCCAAAGAGCGAAGTATCAAAGAGACTAAACGTCTAGGTTTGCTACTTTCAGTGCATTCTCTTCGATGAAGTTACGACGAGGTTCAACTTGGTCACCCATTAGCGTCGTAAACAACAAATCAGCACCAACAGCGTCTTCAATTGTTACTTGCATCATACGGCGAGTTTCAGGATCCATTGTGGTTTCCCAAAGTTGATCCGGGTTCATCTCGCCTAGACCTTTGTATCGCTGTAGGCTTAGACCACGACGAGACTCTTTCACTAACCAGTTCAGAGCATCAACGAAGCTAGAAACTTCTTGAGTACGCTCACCACGCTTAATGTAAGCGCCTTCTTCAATCAAGCCATCAAGAGCTTCAGAAAGATCCGCTAGCTTACCAAACTCTTTAGAGTTAATAAGATCGATGCTTAGTAGGTGTTCATGAGTCACACCATGAGTACGAACCACAATCTTAGGAACGCTTAAGCCTAGCTCTTCGTGTTTTTCAACTTCAAGGCTGTATTGGCTTGCACCTACTTCTTTCGCGTTTAGCTGTTCAACAAGCTGCTTACCCCAAGCTTCAACTGCCGCGTCATCATGACACTGCTCGGCCGTTAGACGAGGAACGTAAATCAGTTCGTGAACCAATGCGCGTGGGTAACGGCGGCTCATACGATCAACAAGCTTGATGCCTGCATTGTATTGCTGAACAAGCTTCTCTAAACCTTCACCTGCAAATGCTGGCGCTTCAGGGTTTACGTGCAGTTCTGCGTTGTCTAAAGCCAAAGATACTTGATACTGGTTCATCGCATCTTCATCTTTAATGTACTGCTCTTGCTTACCTTTCTTCACTTTGTAAAGTGGCGGTTGAGCAATGTAGATGTAGCCACGTTCAATCAGCTCTGGCATTTGACGGTAGAAGAACGTCAGTAGCAGGGTACGGATGTGAGAACCATCGACATCGGCATCGGTCATGATGATGATGTTGTGGTAACGCAGTTTATCTGGGTTGTATTCGTCACGACCAATACCACAACCAAGAGCGGTGATTAGCGTTGCTACTTCTTGAGAAGACAGCATTTTATCGAAACGTGCTTTCTCTACGTTAAGGATTTTACCTTTCAGCGGTAGGATTGCTTGGTTCTTACGGTTACGCCCCTGCTTAGCTGAACCGCCAGCAGAGTCTCCTTCCACAATATATAGTTCAGACAGTGCAGGATCTTTTTCCTGACAGTCAGCAAGCTTACCAGGAAGACCCGCTAAATCTAATGCGCCTTTACGACGTGTCATTTCACGAGCTTTACGCGCTGCATCACGAGCACGTGCTGCATCAATAATTTTAGAACAAACTGTTTTCGCTTCACCTGGGTTCTCAATAAGGAACTCAGACAACTTCTCACCCATTGTAGATTCAACGGCAGACTTCACTTCTGAAGAAACCAGCTTATCTTTAGTTTGGCTTGAGAACTTAGGATCAGGCACTTTAACAGAAACAATCGCCGTCAGACCTTCACGAGCATCATCACCAGAGGTCGCCGTCTTCGCTTTCTTAGAGAAGCCTTCCTTGTCCATGAAGCTGTTCAGAGTACGCGTTAGCGCCGCACGGAAACCTGCTAAGTGAGCACCACCATCGCGTTGAGGGATGTTGTTGGTGAAACAGTAGATGTTTTCTTGGTAGCCGTCATTCCACTGCATCGCAACTTCAACGGTAATACCGTCTTCGCGCTCAGAGTTAAAGTGGAAGATTTTTTGGATGATTGGCGTTTTGTTAGTATTAAGGTGTTCAACAAACGCTTGGATACCGCCTTCGTATTCGAAGTGATCCATTTTGTCTTCTTCGCGCTCGTCAATTAGCTTAATTGATACACCTGAGTTCAAGAATGATAGCTCACGTAGACGCTTAGCTAAAATGTCGTAATGGAACTCGATGTTAGTGAAGGTTTCTTCACTCGGCCAGAAACGAATCTCTGTACCTGTTTTATCCGTGTCACCGATAACCGCTAGTGGCGCTTGAGGCTCACCGTGGCTGTAGGTTTGAGTGTGGATTTTGCCACCGCGGTGGATAGTAAGAGTAACTTGCTTAGAAAGTGCGTTAACTACTGAAACACCAACACCGTGCAGACCACCAGATACCTTGTACGAGTTATCATCGAACTTACCACCAGCGTGAAGAACCGTCATGATTACTTCGGCTGCAGATACGTTTTCTTCTGGGTGCAATTCTGTTGGAATACCACGGCCGTCATCGCTCACAGACACAGAACTATCTTCATGGATAGTTACAATGATGTCATTACAGTGACCAGCTAGCGCTTCATCAATAGAGTTATCTACCACCTCAAAAACCATGTGGTGCAGACCGGTACCATCATCCGTGTCGCCAATGTACATTCCAGGACGCTTACGTACCGCATCCAGACCCTTCAGTACTTTAATACTCGATGAATCGTAATTATCTGACATAGTTACTCTCTGACTAATTATCCTTGCTCTATTTTGCCATGTTCCACATGAAACATCCTGCTATTTTCGTCATGCATATCTGCAATCTGATCAGCGGTAATAGAGCTTACAAAAACTTGAGCCTGGGTCGCCTTTAAACACTCAGCAAGACGTGCTCGGCGTTGGCTATCTAATTCGGAAGCGAAGTCATCTATCAAATAGATGCACTGCTTACCTGTCATTTGAGTGAGGTGTTGCCCTTGTGCTACTCGTAGCGCGCACACCATCAACTTCAATTGACCTCGTGACAAGACATCTTCCACTGGAGTGCCGTTCACTTTTATCTTCAGATCCGCTTTGTTTGGCCCACTAAAGGTGTAACCAAGCTGCTGATCCCTTTCAAAATTCTTTTCTAATATCTCGGCGTATGGGGTGTCTTTGTCCCAGCCACGATAATAGTTAATCTTTATCTCAAACTCAGGAAGGAAGGTCGCACAGATCTCTTCGGCGACTTCTTTGAGCTGATCAACGTAGGTGGCACGCCACTGACTGATGCTTTCTGCTAAACGGGCCAGTTCTTGGTCCCAATAGCTCAGCTCTCGATAGTGGGTTGCCGTTTTCAATAAGGCGTTTCGCTGCTTATTGAGGCGCTTTACCCTGCCCCACGCATCATAAAAGCCCGACTCACTGTGGAAGACTCCCCAATCAATGAATGCTCGGCGATGCTTAGGTCCATCTGTCAGTAAATCAAACCCTTCGGGGTGAATCAACTGCAAAGGTAAGACTTGAGCTAACTGAGCCAACTTTTGCCCAGTTTGACCGCTTATTTTAACCTCTGTCGTGCCATCGCGCTGCTTATTAATGCCAATTGGCAGCTCAAATTGATCCGAGGTCATAAAACGGCCGTGTACAAACAGCTCACTACACTCGTTTTGTATGATACGACCGGTAAGTGAACTCTTGAATGAGCGACCGTGTCCGAGCAGATACACCGCTTCAAGGACGCTGGTTTTGCCGCTTCCGTTAGCCCCTATAAGAAAGTTAAAGCCTGATGACGGTTGAATGTCACAGGCTTCAATATTTCTAAACTGCTTAACGATTAAGCGCGATAAAGGCATAACGTCTTCATATTAATCTTCAATCACGACTCGGTAGGTCAACATGGGGCAGCTTATAAGCGAATTGGCATAACAACGTACATCGCGCTGTCATCTTGTGCGTTCTCAATAAGAGCACTCGCATTGGCGTCTGACATTGAGATACGAACCTGTTCACAACGCAGTGTGTTCAGAACATCCAATACGTAGCTTACGTTAAAGCCAATCTCTAGAGCATCACCGTCGAAGTTAACATCGAGTACTTCTTCTGCTTCTTCTTGCTCTGGGTTGTTCGCGGTAATACGCATCTCGCTATCCGCAAGATTAACGCGAACACCACGGAATTTTTCATTCGATAGAATCGCAGCACGAGAAAATGCTGAACGTAATTCATCACAGCCAGCTTCAAGTGTCTTGGTGGTATTTTGCGGCATTACGCGGCGATAATCAGGGAAACGACCATCTACTAACTTAGAAGTGAAGACATAGTTGTTCACTTCCGCACGCACGTTAGAGTTACCGATTTGTAGTGTTACTGGCTGTTCAGGTGCATCCAATAGCTTCACTAGCTCTTGCACACCTTTACGAGGAACAATGATCTGCTTCTGAGCAAAATCCGCACCCAGTTGTGCTTGAGATACTGCCATACGGTGACCATCGGTCGCTACGCTGCGCAGGATAGAGCCTTCAATCTCAAACAACATACCGTTGAGGTAGTAACGAACATCTTGGTTCGCCATTGAGAATTGTGTTTTCTCGATAAGACCGCGAAGTTCAGCTTGTGTCACTGACACTTCAACTTCACTGCTCCAGTCTTCAATATTTGGAAAATCTGCCGCAGGTAATGTTGCTAAAGAGAAGCGGCTACGACCAGAGCGAACCTGAATACGGTCACCATCCAATACCACCGTGATCACTGAGTTATCTGGCAATCCACGGCAGATATCTAGGAATTTACGTGAAGGTACGGTAATGCTACCCGCTTCGAAATCACCTTCAAGCGTTACACGGCTGATCAGTTCAACTTCTAGATCCGTCGCTGTCATCGACAACACGTTATCTTCTACTTTAATCAGTAGGTTTCCTAGAATTGGAAGCGTTGGCCTGCCACCGAGTGCGCCAGATACTTGTTGTAATGGCTTAATCAGGTGACTACGTTCAATGGTAAATTTCATATCTTGCTCTTACGGTCTAAATGGCACTGCGTAATAGTACGTGGCCAAGATTCTGCTTATTAAGGTTAAGAATACTGTGTATTAAGAAGAAAGGGTACGAATCAAGTTCGAATAATCTTCTTTAATGTCGTGGCTCTCTTCACGCAGCTGAGCAATCTTACGACAAGCATGTAGTACCGTCGTGTGGTCACGACCACCGAATGCATCGCCAATCTCAGGCAAGCTGTGGTTTGTTAGCTCTTTCGCCAGTGCCATCGCCAATTGACGTGGACGAGCAACAGAACGAGAACGACGCTTAGACAATAGATCAGCGACTTTGATTTTGTAGTACTCAGCGACTGTCTTTTGAATGTTATCAATAGTGACCAGTTTTTCTTGCAGGGCAAGTAAGTCACGCAGTGCTTCACGCACGAAGTCGATCGTGATCGGGCGGCCAGTGAAGTTTGCATTCGCAATAACACGGTTCAATGCGCCTTCCAGTTCACGAACGTTAGAGCGTAGACGCTTGGCAATAAAGAACGCCACTTCATCCGCAAGGTGAATTTGGTGGTCTTCGGCTTTCTTCATCAAGATCGCAACACGTGTCTCAAGCTCTGGTGGCTCAATCGCTACCGTCAAACCCCAGCCGAAACGAGATTTAAGACGATCTTCTACCCCGTTGATCTCTTTTGGATAACGGTCAGACGTTAGGATGATCTGTTGGTTGCCTTCAAGCAGCGCGTTAAAGGTATGGAAGAACTCTTCTTGAGAACGCTCTTTATTAGCAAAGAATTGGATGTCATCGATAAGCAATGCATCAACACTACGGTAGTAGCGCTTAAATTCTTCGATCGCGTTGTTTTGCAGAGCCTTTACCATATCCTGAACAAAACGCTCTGAGTGCATGTAAACCACTTTCGCATTCGGCTTATTATCAACAATGGCGTTACCCACCGCATGCAACAAGTGCGTTTTACCTAAACCAGTGCCGCCGTATAGGAACAACGGGTTGTAGGCTGTACCTGGGTTATCAGAAACCTGACGTGCCGCAGCCAAGCCGAGTTGGTTCGACTTACCTTCAACAAAGTTATTGAACTTATGTTTTGGGTTCACGTTTGAGCGGTGATTCAAGTCAACCGCGACAGGCTCTTCATCACGCCAGATATTATGGACAGGTTTGCGAGCTTGTAATTGCGCAGGTGCTGATGACTCAGCGGCCACATCAGCTGCAGTGCGAGTCTGAGTTGGTGTCGGTGTCGCAGGCTTTGGTGCAATCACACGCTTGCTTCCCACTTCAAAATGAAGATGTGGGATATCGTTACCGCAATATTCTTGCAGCAGACGGTTAATGCTATTTAGATACTTATCACGAACCCAATCGAGTACGAAACGGTTCGGTGCAAATAGAGTTAGAGTATTGTCATTGAGTTCCGCTTGTAACGGACGAACCCACATACTGAATTCTGTAGCTGGTAACTCTTCTTGAAGCTGTTGCAAACACTGCAACCAAAGCGAAGATGACACGGTGCCCTCACTCTATTTAAAGTAATATGAAATGACCGCTAATTTTACCTGTTGATAAGTCAGATCACCAGCAATTGATCACAGATCCAGTGAATAAGATCCAAGTTATTCACAATAAATTTGTAATTTATCGGTGGATCCACACATCTTGCCCCTAATTTACTCACACAATGATCCACTTATGCCCGGATCCTTGCTAGTTATCCCCAAATCGGGAATTCAATCTGGTTATGGTTAATAACATCTGGTTATTTATTCTAGTGAGCATTTTCCCAGTAACATCCAAACCCATAAATATAAGGAGTTACCAAATGAATAACTGGATTAAGGCTGCAATTGCGGCTATCGCACTCTCTGCTGCTACTGTTCAAGCTGCGACTGAAGTTAAAGTCGGCATGTCTGGTCGCTATTTCCCGTTTACGTTCGTTAAACAAGACCAGCTACAGGGTTTTGAAGTGGATTTATGGGATGAGATCGGTAAGCGTAACGATTACAAGGTTGAATACGTAACGGCAAACTTCTCTGGTCTGTTTGGTCTTCTTGAAACGGGTCGCATCGATACCATTTCAAACCAAATTACAATGACGGATGCACGTAAAGCGAAATACCTATTCGCAGACCCATACGTAGTAGACGGCGCACAAATTACCGTTCGTAAAGGTAATGACAGCATTAAAGGCATCGAAGACCTTGATGGCAAGACGGTTGCGGTAAACCTAGGCTCAAACTTTGAACAACTGCTTCGCAGCTACGACAAAGATGGCAAGATCAATGTAAAAACCTACGATACAGGTATTGAACATGACGTGGCACTGGGTCGTGCCGATGCATTCGTAATGGATCGCCTATCAGCACTAGAGCTTATCAAGAAGACTGGTCTACCATTACAACTAGCAGGTCAGCCATTCGAAACAATTGAAAACGCTTGGCCTTTCGTCGACAACGATAACGGCAAAAAACTGCAAGCAGAAGTAAATGAAGCATTAGCAGCAATGCGCGCAGATGGTACGCTAGAAAGTATCTCTCAGAAATGGTTTGGTGCGGACATTACTCAGAAGTAATTACTCACTTTCTCCATTCAAGGCCCACTGCTTTATACAGCGGTGGGCTTTTTGCTTTTGTGCACTGATTAAAAAACCTGATACAACAGTACTTACATATAGAACAACACTGCCAATAAAAATACGAGATAGATTATGGGATTTGACTTTAATTACATGCTAGAGCTGTTGCCAATACTACTGAAGTATTTAGGCACCACGATGGAGATGGCGACCTGGGGCTTGTTCTTTGCTCTGATCCTGTCTCTGATACTGGCGAATATTCGTGTATTCAAAATCCCAGTGCTCGACCAACTGAGCCAGCTGTACATTAGCTTCTTCCGAGGCACACCACTGTTGGTGCAGCTGTTCCTCCTTTATTACGGCTTACCACAAGTCTTCCCGTGGATGGTTGGGTTGGATGCCTTCAGCGCCGCTGTGATTGGCTTAACCCTGCACTTTGCCGCGTATATGGCAGAAAGTATTCGTGCCGCGATTATCGGTATTGATCGCAGCCAGATGGAAGCCAGCCTTTCGGTCGGTATGACAACCAGCCAAGCGATGCGCCGAGTGATCTTACCGCAAGCAACTCGCGTGGCACTGCCGTCGTTGATGAACTACTTCATCGATATGATCAAGTCGACTTCACTTGCCTTCACCCTAGGTGTCGCCGAAATCATGGCTAAAGCTCAGATGGAGGCTTCTTCAAGTTTCCGCTTCTTCGAGGCTTTCTTAGCAGTCGCACTGATTTACTGGGGCGTGGTGGTTATCCTCACTCGTATTCAAATTTGGGCCGAAGTGAAACTGAATAAGGCGTATGTACGATGATCAAATTACAAAGTATCCACAAGCAGTTTGGTGACACCGAAGTTTTGAAAGGGATCGACCTAGAAATCAAACAAGGTGAGATAATTGTCATCATAGGTTCAAGTGGTACGGGTAAATCTACCCTACTGCGTTGTGTGAATTTTCTAGAGCAAGCCGATCAAGGCACGATTTCGATTGATGATATCAAGGTTGATACTCAGAAACACACTAAGGCAGAGGTGCTTGCACTGCGTCGTAAGACCGGTTTTGTGTTCCAAAACTATGCACTGTTCGCTCACCAAACCGCGAGACAGAATATTGCTGAAGGTTTAATTACCGTTCGTGGTTGGAAAAAACAGCAAGCCCATGAAAAAGCACAACAAATACTTGATGATATTGGCTTAGGTGACAAAGGTGATAGCTACCCAGCCGCGCTCTCTGGTGGCCAGCAACAACGGGTGGGTATTGGCCGTGCAATGGCACTACAACCCGAGCTTTTACTGTTTGATGAGCCGACTTCAGCGCTCGATCCTGAGTGGGTTGGCGAAGTGCTTAACCTAATGAAAAAGCTGGCAAATCAGCATCAAACCATGCTGGTGGTTACCCATGAAATGCAGTTCGCGAGAGAGGTCGCAGACCGAGTGATCTTCATGGCTGACGGTCATATTATCGAGCAGGGATCTCCACAGGATATTTTTGGTAATCCACAGGATCCTAAATTAAAAAAATTCTTAAATAAGGTTGGGATCGACTAAGGATCCTTGTGATTTTAGTTATTCTACGTATAATCCCCCGACCGGAATTTTAGTTAACCCAATCATTGACACTTTTTGTGACAGTGATTACAATTCCGCCTCTTTGTTGAGAGGCGTCGGTTTTCCTTTCTTATATAAAGAAGAGAAAAAATGCCCACGCCGGGTTTAACAAAAACCTAAAACTACTGATCAGTAAGGTAATTACAATGAAACGCACTTTTCAACCTACAGTTCTAAAGCGTAAGCGTACTCACGGTTTCCGTGCTCGCATGGCTACTAAGAACGGTCGCGCAACAATCAATGCACGTCGTGCAAAAGGCCGTAAGCGTCTTTCTAAGTAATCTTTGATTATTTTGAATAAGCTAGCCTTCGGTCGGGAGTTACGCTTGTTAACTCCCGAACATTATCAAAATGTCTTCAAGCAAGCTCATCGAGCTGGCTCCCCTCATTTCACCATCATTGCCCGAAATAACTCTCTTTCAAATCCTCGTCTTGGATTAGCCGTTCCGAAAAAGCAGATTAAAACCGCCGTGGGTCGTAACCGATTCAAGCGTCTTACTCGTGAAAGCTTTCGTAACACTCAACACAAACTTCCTAACAAAGATTTTGTTGTAATCGCTAAGAAGAGCGCGCAAGATTTAAGCAATGAAGAAATGTTCAAGCTACTCGACAAATTATGGCTTCGCCTGTCTCGCCCTTCGCGTGGATAGCGCTAATACCCATCTATTTTTATAGATGGTTTATTAGTCCACTCATCGGCCCACGCTGCCGATTTACTCCAACCTGCTCTTTATATGCGATAGAAGCATTGAAAGCTCACGGTTTTGTAAAAGGGTGTTGGTTATCAGGCAAACGTCTATTAAAATGCCATCCTTTGAACGAAGGGGGCTTTGACCCCGTTCCACCAGTCCAAAAACAAGACAGAGATAAATAACGATGGATTCTCAACGTAATATCCTGTTAATCGCATTGGCTTTGGTTTCTTTCCTACTGTTCCAACAATGGAACGTAGCTCAGAATCCAGCACCACAAGCGGTTGAGCAGGCACAATCTGGCAGCACCCTACCAGCGCCATCTTATGCAGATGATCTAGACCCGGCTCCTGGTCAAGTTGCTTCTTCTGCTAAAACTATCACAGTAACAACTGATGTACTGACTCTGTCAATTGATACGGTTGGTGGTGATGTCGTTAAAGCAAACCTAAACGATTACTCTGCTGAGTTCGATTCTGAAGATACGTTTGTTCTTCTTAAAAACGAACCAGGTCACCAATTTATCGCACAAAGCGGTCTAGTGGGTCCTCAAGGTATCGATTTAAGCAGCACAAACCGCCCAAGCTACACAGTTTCAGCAGACAGCTTCACGCTTGCTGATGGTCAGGATGAACTACGCATCCCGATGACTTACCAAGCGAACGGCCTTGATTACACGAAAACATTCATCCTTAAGCGTGGCAGCTACGCAATGGATGTTGAATACGATGTAGTCAACAACTCTGGTAACAACGCGACATTCGGCATGTACGCTCACCTGCGTCAGAACGTAATGGATGACGGCGGTAGCCTAACAATGCCAACTTACCGTGGTGGTGCTTACTCTACGGAAGATACGCGTTACAAAAAATACAGCTTCGACGACATGCAAGATCGCAACCTGTCTCTTAACCTAGCAAACGGTCAAGGTTGGGCAGCGATGATTCAGCACTACTTTGCAAGTGCTTGGATCCCACGCGACGAAGCAGGCAGCAACCTTTACACTCGTGTAATCGGTAACCTAGGCGACATCGGTGTTCGTATGCCGAACAAGACTATCGCTAATGGCGACGAAGCGAGCTTCAAAGCAACGCTTTGGGTTGGTCCTAAACTTCAAGACCAAATGGCTGAAACTGCACCTAACCTAGACCTAGTAGTTGACTACGGTTGGTTATGGTTCATTGCTAAACCACTTCATACTCTGCTTTCGTTCATTCAAGGCATCGTTGTGAACTGGGGTCTGGCAATCATCTGTCTAACTTTCATCGTTCGTGGTGCTATGTACCCACTAACGAAAGCTCAGTACACGTCTATGGCGAAAATGCGTATGCTTCAGCCTAAGCTGACTGCAATGCGTGAGCGTATCGGCGACGACCGTCAACGCATGAGCCAAGAAATGATGGAGCTTTACAAGAAAGAGAAAGTAAACCCACTAGGTGGCTGTTTACCTATCCTTCTGCAAATGCCTATCTTCATTTCGCTATACTGGGCACTAATGGAGTCTGTTGAACTGCGTCACTCACCGTTCTTCGGTTGGATTACTGACCTTTCAGCACAAGACCCATACTACATCTTGCCACTTCTGATGGGTGCTTCAATGTTCCTAATCCAGAAGATGAGCCCGACAACTGTAACGGATCCAATGCAGCAGAAGATCATGACCTTTATGCCGGTTATGTTCACATTCTTCTTCCTGTTCTTCCCTTCAGGTCTGGTTCTATACTGGCTAGTATCGAACATCGTAACTCTGATTCAGCAAACGCTTATCTACCGCGCGCTGGAAAAGAAAGGCTTACATTCTAAGTAAGTTCGATAATAGAAAGAGACAAAGAAAGGCGACCAAAAGGTCGCCTTTTTGTTTTTAGCTGATTACAATTCAGCTAATTGATTAATCGTGAGCGCCCCTTTTTGGCTTTCACATGCTAGCAGGCACAACTATGACTACAGATACGATTGTTGCTCAAGCGACTGCACCCGGCCGTGGCGGCGTCGGTATTATTCGCGTTTCAGGCCCACAAGCAGCCCAAGTTGCGCTTGAAGTTACCGGCAAAGTACTGAAACCACGTTACGCTGAGTACACCCCTTTTAAATCTCACGATGGTTTAGAGCTAGACCAAGGCATCGCGCTTTACTTTCCTAACCCGCACTCGTTTACCGGTGAAGACGTTTTAGAGCTGCAAGGCCACGGTGGTCCTGTGGTAATGGATATGCTCATCAAGCGCATCCTCGCTATTCCAGGGCTACGCGCAGCACGCCCAGGTGAGTTCTCGGAGCGTGCCTTCTTGAACGACAAGATGGATTTAACCCAAGCAGAAGCGATTGCTGACCTCATTGATGCCAGTTCAGAAGAAGCGGCGAAATCAGCTCTGCAATCGTTGCAAGGTGAGTTCTCGAAACGCATTAATACGCTGGTGGACTCTCTGATTCACTTACGCATCTATGTTGAAGCCGCTATCGACTTCCCAGAAGAAGAGATTGATTTCCTTGCTGACGGTAAAGTAAGTGCTGACTTACAAGCTATCATCGACAACCTCGAAGCGGTTCGCCAAGAAGCCAATCAAGGTGCCATCATGCGTGAAGGTATGAAGGTGGTGATTGCAGGTCGTCCTAATGCCGGTAAGTCGAGCTTACTGAATGCATTATCGGGTAAAGACTCCGCGATTGTGACTGATATTGCAGGTACAACCCGTGATGTACTTCGTGAACATATCCATATTGATGGTATGCCACTGCACATTATTGATACCGCAGGCCTGCGTGAAGCCTCGGATGAAGTCGAAAAAATCGGTATTGAACGCGCTTGGGAAGAAATTGCTCAAGCCGATCGCGTTTTATTTATGGTCGATGGCACCACTACCGATGCAACCGACCCGAAAGATATCTGGCCAGATTTCGTTGATCGTCTGCCGAATAACATCGGAATGACCGTGATTCGTAACAAAGCCGATCAAACCGGTGAAGATCTCGGGATTTGCCATGTTAATGATCCAACTCTGATTCGACTATCAGCAAAGACGGGACAAGGCGTTGATGCACTACGTAATCACTTAAAAGATTGCATGGGCTTTGCTGGTGGCAATGAAGGTGGCTTCATGGCACGTCGTCGCCACTTAGATGCCCTAGAACGCGCATCTGAGCATCTAGATATTGGCCAGCAACAGCTCGAAGGCTATATGGCAGGGGAAATCTTGGCAGAAGAACTGCGTATAACGCAGCAACACCTTAACGAGATTACTGGTGAATTCAGTTCCGATGACCTACTCGGCCGTATCTTCACCTCTTTCTGTATTGGTAAATAACCTTTAAAGGCCGGCTCATGCTGGCCTTTTTCTTTAGTAAGGACAGCTTAATGATCCACATTATTACAGGCAGCACCTTAGGTGGTGCAGAGTACGTTGGCGATCACCTTAATGATCTTCTTGAAGAGCAAGGCCACGAGATCACCCTTCATAATCAGCCTGAATTCGATGATATTCCCCAACAAGGCTTTTGGTTGCTGGTGACTTCAACTCATGGTGCGGGTGAATTTCCAGATAATATTAAGCCGTTTATCGACGCATTGACCCAGCAATCTCCAGATTTAAGCCCGGTTCGCTTTGCTGTCGTGGCGCTTGGTGATTCGAGTTACGATACCTTCTGTTTGGCGGGAAAATCAGTCCACAGCCAGATGAAAGAGCTCGGTGCTCAGCCTATTTCTGACTGTTTTACCATCGATGTATTGGAAACTCCGGTACCAGAAGACGCAGCAGAAGCTTGGTTCAACGATCATAGCGACCAGTTTTAACCTCTCTCCTCTCTCAAAAAGCGGCTTATGCCGCTTTTTTTGTCTCTGAACATCGTGATTGTGAATAACTTTTTTTCAAAAACATCGAAAATTAGCGATCTATTTTCAATTTCTGCTGTGGATAAGATCATACATATACGGTGATTAACCTATAGTTATCCAAATAACAAGTTTTAGGCTAATTTCCTCCTGTGAATAAGTAGCCATTTTGATCCCAGCTAATCCTCATCCTGATCAAAGTTAGATCACATCATTTGATCCAAAAAAGATCCATGATCTCGTTGATCATTTCCGACTTATCCACAGATACCCTCGATCCTAATAATAGATCTAATAAAAGATCTCCTTAAAGATCTTATCTATATTAATTAAAAACAGCTTTTTCGAAAAATCCCAAAAACGTTTTCTCAGGCTATGAAAACAGGTAGAATATCGCTCCTTTTTATCAATCTAGAAAACGTTTGAATACCTGAGGTCGGTTCATGCTTTATCACGAAAAATTTGACGTCATCGTTGTTGGTGGTGGCCATGCAGGAACGGAAGCCGCACTCGCATCTGCACGTACTGGTCAAAGTACGTTATTACTTACTCATAATATCGATACACTAGGACAAATGTCTTGTAACCCAGCCATTGGCGGGATCGGTAAGGGCCACTTGGTAAAAGAGGTCGATGCAATGGGTGGATTAATGGCGCAAGCTATTGATCATGCAGGTATTCAGTTCAGAACATTGAACGCATCAAAAGGCCCTGCGGTTCGTGCTACTCGTGCACAAGCTGACCGCGCACTGTACAAAGCCTTTGTTCGTAACGTTCTTGAAAACACGCCAAACCTGACTTTGTTCCAACAGTCGGTTGATGACTTGATCGTTGAACAGGATCAAGTGGTAGGTGTGGTAACGCAGATGGGCCTTAAGTTCCGCGCAAGCGCTGTGGTTCTGACTGTGGGCACATTCCTAGGCGGCAAGATCCATATTGGTATGGAAAGTTCTTCAGGTGGCCGTGCTGGTGATCCACCATCGATCGCACTGGCTGACCGTCTTCGTGATCTTCCATTCCGAGTTGATCGCCTGAAAACAGGTACTCCTCCTCGTATCGATGCGCGTAGCGTTGATTTTTCTGATCTTGAGGTTCAGCACGGTGATAACCCGACGCCTGTTTTCTCGTTCATGGGCAGCCGAGCTCAACAACCTCGTCAAATTCCATGTTACATCACGCATACCAATGAAAATACGCATGACGTAATTCGTGCCAACCTTGATCGCAGCCCTATGTACGCGGGTGTGATTGAAGGCATTGGCCCTCGTTACTGCCCTTCGATTGAAGACAAAGTAATGCGTTTTGCTGACAAGAACAGTCACCAAATTTTTATTGAGCCAGAAGGTCTAACGACTCACGAGCTATACCCGAATGGTATCTCTACCAGTCTGCCGTTTGATGTACAGGTTCAAATTGTTCGTTCGATGAAGGGCTTTGAAAATGCTCATATCGTTCGCCCTGGCTATGCGATTGAGTACGATTTCTTTGATCCTCGCGACCTTAAGCTGACTTACGAAACTAAGTTTATCAAAGGTCTATTCTTTGCGGGTCAAATCAACGGTACCACTGGCTATGAAGAAGCGGCTGCACAAGGCTTGATGGCCGGTCTGAATGCAAGTTTGTTTACTCAAGGCAAAGAAGGCTGGAGTCCACGTCGTGACCAAGCTTACATGGGCGTGCTTATCGACGACCTATCTACCATGGGTACCAAAGAACCTTACCGCATGTTTACGTCTCGCGCGGAATACCGTCTGCTGCTTCGTGAAGACAACGCCGATATCCGCTTGACTGAAAAGTCGCGTGAACTTGGCCTTGTTGATGACGCTCGTTGGGCTCGTTTCAACGAGAAGATGGAAAACATGGAGAAGGAGCGTCAACGTCTGAAAGAGACTTGGATTAATCCAAAATCTGAAGATATTGATCAACTGAACCAAATTCTGAAAACACCAATGTCTCGTGAAGCGAGCGGTGAAGATCTTCTTCGTCGCCCTGAAATGACTTATTCACAGTTAACCGCATTGGATCGTTTTGGTCCTGCACTGGAAGATCAACAAGCGTCTGAGCAAGTTGAGATCCAAGTGAAGTACGATGGTTACATTCAGCGTCAACAAGACGAAATTGAAAAATCACTGCGTCATGAAAACACCAAACTGCCTGCTGATATCGATTACAGCAAGGTAAAAGGACTTTCTAACGAAGTGGTTCTTAAACTAACGACAGCTAAGCCTGACTCAATTGGTATTGCTTCGCGAATTTCAGGTATCACACCTGCAGCAATCTCAATTCTGTTGGTTTACTTGAAAAAACACGGCCTGTTGAAAAAAGGTGAGGAAGCATAATGAGCGCATTACGCGAAAAACTGGATCACCTTATTGGCCAGACTGAACTTGAAGTATCTGAAAAACAACGTGGCCAGTTGGTTGGCTACGTTGAGTTACTGAACAAGTGGAACAAAGCTTATAACCTAACATCAGTTCGTGACCCACAAGAAATGATGGTGAAACATATCTTAGATAGCATCATTGTTAGCACTCACTTACAAGGTAAGCGCTTTATCGATGTGGGTACGGGACCTGGTCTTCCTGGGATTCCGCTCTCAATCATGAATCCAGACTGCGAGTTTTACTTGCTAGACAGCCTAGGTAAGCGTATTCGTTTTATCAAACAGGTGATTCATGAGCTGGGTATCGACAACGTGGTACCGGTTCAAAGTCGCGTTGAAGAATTTCAACCAGAAGAAAAGTTTGATGCAGTGCTCAGTCGTGCATTTGCGTCAATGACAGACATGGTAGAGTGGTGTCACCATTTACCTAAAGAGCAATCCGGTGTATTTTTGGCTCTTAAGGGACAACATCCTAGAGACGAAATCGACCTGTTACCTGAATGGTGTTCAGTGACAGACATTAAAGCTTTGCAAGTGCCAGAGCTTGATGGAGAGCGTCATCTAGTTACTTTATCGCGTCAGGGATAATCAGCGAGGCCATAGTGGGTAGAATCGTAGCAATTGCCAACCAGAAGGGTGGCGTAGGGAAAACAACAACTTGCATTAATTTAGCAGCATCAATGGCGGCAACAAAACGCAAGATATTGGTTGTTGACCTCGATCCTCAAGGTAATGCCACTATGGCGAGCGGTGTCGACAAGTATCAAGTTGAAGCAACAGCTTACGATTTGTTGGTTGAAGACACCCCATTTGATGAGGTGGTTTGCCGGAGTACATCTGGCAATTATGACCTCATCGCCGCGAACGGTGATGTTACTGCGGCAGAAATCAAGCTGATGGAAGTGTTTGCTCGTGAAGTTCGTTTAAAAAATGCACTCGAACCCATTCGCAATAACTATGATTTCATCTTTATTGATTGTCCGCCCTCATTAAACCTTCTTACAATCAACGCGATGGCTGCGGCCGACTCCGTATTGGTTCCTATGCAATGTGAATACTTTGCTTTGGAAGGTTTGACTGCATTGATGGATACCATCAGTAAGCTAGCGGCTGTTGTAAACGAGAACCTGAAGATCGAAGGTCTTCTGCGTACTATGTACGATCCTCGCAACCGCTTATCGAACGAAGTATCTGATCAACTCAAAAAACACTTTGGTAGCAAAGTCTACCGAACTGTGATCCCTAGAAATGTGCGTCTGGCAGAAGCCCCGAGTCACGGCAAGCCAGCAATGTACTACGACAAATATTCCGCAGGAGCTAAGGCTTACCTTGCTCTTGCTGGCGAAATGTTGCGTCGTGAAGAAGTCCCAGTATAGGCCCAACCAAAGGAATTCGCTCAATGTCTAAGCGTGGTTTAGGAAAAGGGCTAGATGCATTGCTTGCAACTAGCTCATTGGCTCGTGAAAAACAGCAAGTTGCTTCTCATAGTCAGGCGTTGTCGGCTGATGGTGAGCTTATTGAACTGGCTGTTGGTTGCTTGAAGCCTGGTGTATATCAACCGCGTAAGGATATTACGCCTGAAGCGCTAGAAGAGCTGGCAGCATCAATTCAATCTCAAGGCATTATCCAACCGATCGTAGTTCGCCCATTGGCGCACGACCAGTTCGAGATTATTGCTGGTGAACGTCGTTGGAGAGCGGCTCGTCAAGCTGGCCTTAAACAAGTGCCATGTTTGGTCAAGAGAGTCGAAGACAAAGCCGCTATCGCGATGGCGTTGATTGAGAATATTCAGCGTGAAGATCTGAATGTTATCGAAGAAGCACAAGCGCTAGAGCGACTACAGAACGAATTTGAGCTGACACACCAACAAGTCGCTGATGTAATCGGTAAATCGAGAGCTACGGTGAGTAACTTATTACGTCTAAATCAGCTCGAAAATGAAGTAAAAGGTTTAGTTTCCAATAAACAACTGGAAATGGGGCATGCTCGAGCACTGCTTGCGCTTGAAGGTGATACCCAGGTTGAAGCAGCAAACACTGCGGCAACCAAAAAAATGACCGTGCGTCAAACTGAGCAACTTGTCAAAAAGTGCTTAAAACCAGACGTTGAAGGTGAATCGAAGCCTGAAGACACAGAAGCTATCGAACTTTCACGAAGACTCACGGAAAAATTGCAAGCAAACGTTTCAGTTACTCGTTCTGTTAGCGGTAAGTCAAAAGTGACAATTACTCTTGATGAGCCTCACAAATTAGAGCAACTTATTGCTAAACTAGAGTACTAAATGAGATAATTGATTTAGGTCAATTATGTAATAAACAAGTAATTTCGTACAAAAGTTGTAGGTTTGTATACAAAAATGTAAATGATTGCTGCATTGTTATTGCAATCAATTTGGCTGAACGTATAATTTTCGCCAATTTCTCAGCACGCTTTTAAGCGAGTAGTAAAGAAGGCTTAAAAGAGGAACGAATACATGGTAGCGGCGTTAGCAAGACCAGGACGAGTGCTTGCAAAGCAAATGTTATTGATCGAGCTTAGCGCGGTTATATTAGTGGCGATAGGGTTAGGTTTAGCTGTTAATCCTGATTGGGGTTTTGCTGCATTAATCGGTGGCGGTATTTTTGTCATCGCAAATGCAGTTTTTTGTGTGTGTGCTTTCCTATTTAGTGGAGCTCGCGCAACTAAGTTAGTTGCGGCGTCGTTCTATGCAGGCGAAGCGCTAAAAATCCTTATCACAGTTCTACTATTCTCTATTGTCTACATGTATATGCAGGTGGAATTAGTTCCCCTCAAACTGACCTATTTACTGGTTCTAGGTATTAATATCTTTGCGCCAGTGCTTTTCATTAACAATAAAAAATAGGATGAGTTATGGCTGCGCCAACAGCATCCGGATACATTGAGCACCACTTACAAAACCTTTCTTTAGCTAAGTTTGGTCTTGTAGAGGAGACAAGTTTCTGGAACGTACATATAGACAGTCTGTTTTTTTCGGTGTTGACAGGGATGTTATTCCTTTGGGTTTTTCGCTCAGTCGCTAAGAAAGCAACAGTAGGTGTACCTGGTAAGCTTCAGTGTTTTGTTGAAATGGTAGTTGAATTCGTTGATGGCAACGTTAAAGACACTTTCCATGGCCGCAACCCTCTGATTGCTCCATTAGCACTGACTATATTCTGCTGGATTATTTTAATGAACTTGATGGACTTAGTGCCTATCGATTTCTTACCATATCCTGCGGAGCATTGGCTAGGTATCCCTTATTTGAAAGTGGTTCCTTCAGCTGATGTTAATATAACCATGTCAATGGCCTTAGGTGTTTTTGCTCTGATGATCTACTACAGCATCAAAGTAAAAGGCTTAGGTGGATTCGCCAAAGAACTTGCTTTACATCCATTTAATCACCCAATCATGATCCCGTTTAACCTACTGATTGAAGTGGTATCGCTACTCGCGAAGCCTCTATCACTTGGTATGCGTCTATTCGGTAACATGTTCGCAGGTGAGGTTGTATTCATTCTTTGTGCGGCAATGCTACCGTGGTATTTACAATGGGTAGGCTCTCTACCTTGGGCTATCTTCCATATCTTGGTTATTTTGATTCAAGCATTTGTTTTCATGATGTTAACAATTGTTTATTTATCAATGGCCCATGAAGATGGCGATCACTAAAAATTTTTAAGTTTTATTCTAACTATTAATGTTAATCGGAGAACGTAAATGGAAACTGTACTAAGTTTTTCAGCAATCGCTGTTGCTATTATTGTTGGTCTTTGTGCCGTAGGTACTGCAATTGGTTTTGCTATTCTTGGTGGTAAATTCCTAGAAGGCGCTGCGCGTCAACCTGAAATGGCTCCAATGCTACAAGTTAAGATGTTCATCATCGCTGGTCTACTGGATGCTGTTCCAATGATCGGTATCGTAATCGCACTACTATTCACGTTTGCTAACCCATTTGTTGGTCAACTAGCAGGCTAATTAACTGTTAATTAGTTAATTAAATTTTTGTAGTTGATTCTTAACGAGGGGTAGCTGTTGTGAATATGAACGCAACTCTGTTAGGTCAAGCAATTGCTTTTTCTATGTTTGTTTGGTTCTGCATGAAATATGTATGGCCACCAATCATGCAAGCAATTGAAGAGCGTCAGAAAAAAATTGCTGACGGTCTAGTAGCCGCTGAACGCGCTGCTAAAAACTTGGATCTAGCACAAGCCAACGCTTCTGACCAATTGAAAGAAGCGAAGCGCACCGCAACTGAGGTTATTGAACAGGCAAATAAACGCAAGGCTCAAATTATTGATGAAGCTCGCGAAGAGGCTCAGGCAGAACGCCAGAAAATCTTAGCGCAAGCGGAAGCCGAAATTGAAGCTGAGCGCACACGTGCCCGTGATGACCTGCGCAAACAAGTCGCAACTCTGGCAATTGCTGGTGCTGAGAAAATCCTTGAGCGTACAATCGATAAAGATGTACACGATGATCTTCTTAACAACATTACTGCAAAACTTTAAAGCAAGGGGCTGTATATGTCTGATTTGACTACAATCGCACGCCCCTATGCTAAAGCAGCGTTTGACTTTGCGGTAGAGAAAGGTGAGCTAGACCAATGGGGTCAGATGCTTACTTTTGCTGCCGAAGTGGCACAAAATGATGATGTTCACAATTTCTTAAGCAGCTCTCAAACTGCTGAAAAATTAGCTGAAGTATTCATTGTAATTTGTGGCGAACAATTTGATGAATTCGGCCAGAACTTGATAAAAGTAATGGCAGAGAATGGCCGCTTAATGGCTTTTCCTGATGTTTGCAAAGAGTTCTTATTGCTCAAACAAGAGCACGAGAAAGAGATCGACGTTGAAGTCACTTCAGCGGTTGAACTTTCTAAAGAACAACGCGCAGAGATCAGCAGCAAATTGGAACAGCGCTTAGCGCGCAAAGTTCAGCTGAATTGCAGTATAGATGAGACTCTACTTAGTGGAGTTATTATTCGAGCCGGAGACCTAGTCATCGATAACTCAGCGCGCAGTCGTTTAGACCGCCTGAGCGATGCATTGCAGTCTTAATGGGGATTGGAGCATGCAACTTAATTCCACTGAAATTAGCGATCTAATTAAACAACGTATTGAATCTTTCGACGTTGTTAGTGAAGCTCGCAATGAAGGTACTATCGTTTCGGTAAGCGATGGCATCCTTAGCATTCACGGCCTAGCGGACGTGATGCAAGGTGAAATGATTGAACTACCGGGTGGCCGTTACGCGCTAGCACTTAACTTGAACCGTGATTCGGTTGGTGCTGTTGTAATGGGCCCATATGCTGACCTACAGGAAGGCATGAAAGTTACAGGTACGGGTCGTATTCTCGAAGTACCAGTAGGTCCTGAAATGCTTGGTCGTGTGGTAAACACGCTAGGTGAGCCAATTGATGGTAAAGGTTCTATTGATGCGAAATTGACTTCGCCTGTAGAAATTATCGCACCAGGTGTAATCGACCGTAAATCGGTAGATCAACCTGTTCAAACTGGTTATAAGTCAGTTGACTCAATGATCCCTATCGGTCGTGGTCAGCGTGAACTTATTATCGGTGACCGTCAGACTGGTAAAACAGCGATGGCGATCGATGCGATTATTAACCAAAAAAATTCTGGTATTTTCTCTATCTACGTTGCAATCGGCCAAAAAGCGTCGACTATCGCTAACGTAGTTCGCAAACTAGAAGAGCACGGCGCACTAGCAAACACTGTTGTTGTTGTTGCATCGGCTTCTGAATCTGCAGCGCTGCAATACCTTGCACCGTATGCTGGTTGTGCGATGGGTGAATACTTCCGTGATCGCGGTGAAGATGCACTGATTGTTTATGATGATCTATCTAAGCAAGCTGTCGCTTACCGTCAGATCTCACTACTGCTTAAGCGTCCACCAGGTCGTGAAGCGTTCCCTGGTGATGTTTTCTACCTTCACTCTCGTCTACTAGAGCGTGCTGCTCGTGTAAGCGAACACTACGTAGAAGAATTCACTAAAGGCGAAGTGAAAGGCAAGACGGGTTCTTTAACTGCTCTTCCTATCATCGAAACGCAAGCTGGTGACGTATCTGCATTCGTACCGACGAACGTAATCTCGATTACCGATGGTCAGATCTTCCTACAAACTGAGCTATTCAACGCGGGCGTACGTCCAGCTGTTGACCCTGGTATCTCAGTTTCTCGTGTAGGTGGTTCGGCGCAGACTAAAATCATCAAGAAGCTATCTGGCGGTATCCGTACTGCTCTAGCTCAATACCGTGAACTTGCAGCATTTGCTCAGTTCTCTTCGGATCTTGATGAAGCGACTAAGAAGCAGCTAGACCACGGTCAAAAAGTTACAGAACTGATGAAGCAGAAGCAATACGCTCCTATGTCTGTATTTGACCAATCTGTTGTCGTCTTCGCTGCAGAGCGTGGATACCTTCAAGATGTAGAGCTTTCTAAAGTTCTAGATTTTGAAGCAGCTTTACTGTCGTTTGCTCGTAGTCAATATGCAGATCTAGCGACACAGATCGACACAACGGGTGCTTACAACAATGATATCGAAGCTGAGCTGAAGAAGCTTGTTGACGATTTCAAAGCAACCCAGACCTGGTAATTGGTGGGTGACCTTAGGGTCACCTCATACCATTAACGGAGAGTAACGATGGCCGGCGCAAAAGAGATACGTAATAAAATCGGTAGTGTTAAAAGCACACAGAAGATTACGAAAGCAATGGAAATGGTAGCAGCTTCAAAAATGCGTCGTTCTCAAGACGCTATGGAAGCTACTCGTCCATATGCAGAAACAATGCGTAAAGTGATCGGTCATTTGGCTAACGGCAGCCTTGAGTATAAGCATCCTTATCTTGAGGAGCGTGAAGCCAAACGTGTTGGTTACATCATCGTTTCTACAGACCGTGGTCTTTGTGGTGGTTTGAACATTAACTTGTTTAAGAAAGCCATGAATGACATGCAAGAGTGGTCTGGTAAAGGTGCTGATGTTGAGCTTGCAATTGTAGGTTCAAAAGCAACAGCATTTTTCAACAACAGCGGCGCGAAAGTAGCAGCTCAAGTTTCTGGCCTAGGCGATAGCCCAAGCCTTGAAGACTTAATCGGCTCTGTAAGCGTAATGCTGAAGAAATATGATGAAGGTGAATTGGATCGCCTGTACGTAGTGTTCAACAAGTTTGAAAACACTATGGTACAAGAACCAACGATCGATCAATTACTTCCTTTGCCTAAATCGGATAGCGAAGACATGCAGCGTGATCATGCTTGGGACTACATTTATGAGCCTGAGCCAAAACTACTACTAGATGCACTATTGGTTCGTTACGTCGAATCTCAAGTGTACCAAGGTGTAGTTGAGAACCTTGCTAGTGAGCAAGCGGCTCGAATGATTGCAATGAAAGCTGCAACAGATAACGCTAGTGACCTAATCGAAGATTTAGAACTTGTGTACAACAAGGCGCGTCAAGCGGCTATTACACAAGAACTTTCTGAAATCGTTTCAGGCGCGGCAGCGGTTTAATCGCTTATTCGGTTTAAAGCTTAGGTAAAACTAATTAGTTAGAGGATTAACGATGGCTACAGGTAAGATCGTACAGATCATCGGTGCGGTAGTCGACGTAGAGTTCCCACAGGGCGAAGTACCTCGTGTATACGATGCTCTGAATGTTAATGAAGTACAAGAACGTCTAGTTCTTGAAGTTCAGCAACAACTTGGCGGTGGCGTAGTTCGCGCAATCGTAATGGGTAGCTCTGATGGTTTACGTCGTGGTTTGACAGTTGAAAATACTGGCGCTCCAATCTCAGTACCAGTGGGTACTAAGACCTTAGGTCGTATCATGAACGTTCTTGGTGACGCGATTGATGAGTGTGGTGAAATCGGTGCTGAACAGCACTACGCAATTCACCGTGAAGCGCCAAGCTACGAAGAGCAGTCTAACGAGACAGCTCTTCTAGAGACGGGTGTTAAAGTAATTGACTTGGTTTGTCCATTCGCTAAGGGTGGTAAAATCGGTCTATTCGGTGGTGCTGGTGTAGGTAAGACCGTCAACATGATGGAACTTATCAACAACATCGCACTTCAACACTCGGGTCTATCTGTATTTGCAGGTGTTGGTGAGCGTACTCGTGAAGGTAACGATTTCTACTTTGAGATGCAGGAAGCGGGTGTTGTAAACATCGAAAAACCTGAAGAATCAAAAGTAGCAATGGTTTACGGTCAGATGAACGAGCCACCAGGTAACCGTCTACGTGTTGCACTGACTGGTCTAACAATGGCAGAACGCTTCCGTGACGAAGGTCGTGACGTACTACTGTTCATTGATAACATTTACCGTTACACGCTTGCAGGTACTGAGGTATCAGCACTTCTAGGTCGTATGCCTTCTGCGGTAGGTTACCAACCTACACTTGCTGAAGAAATGGGTGTTCTACAAGAGCGTATCACGTCAACGAAAGCGGGTTCTATCACGTCTGTACAGGCGGTATACGTACCAGCGGATGACTTGACTGACCCGTCTCCAGCAACAACGTTCGCGCACTTGGATGCAACGGTTGTACTTAACCGTAACATCGCAGCAATGGGTCTATACCCAGCGATCGACCCGCTAGATTCTACTTCTCGCCAACTGGATCCATTGGTTGTTGGACAAGAGCACTACGACACAGCTCGTGGCGTTCAGTCTACACTTCAGCGCTATAAAGAGCTGAAAGATATCATTGCTATCCTAGGTATGGACGAGCTATCTGAAGAAGATAAGCAAGTAGTATCTCGTGCTCGTAAGATTGAGAAGTTTCTTACTCAGCCTTACCACGTAGCGGAAGTATTTACAGGTGACCCAGGCATTTACGTACCTCTTAAAGAGACTCTACGTGGCTTCCAAGGTCTACTATCTGGTGAATACGATGACATTCCAGAGCAAGCGTTCATGTACTGCGGTACTATCGACGATGCTATTGAGAATGCTAAGAAGCTATAAGGCTAACTAGGAGGCGATATGGCAGCAATAACCTTTCATCTAGACGTAGTGAGTGCAGAGAAAAAGCTTTTCTCTGGTCTTGTTGAGACGTTTCAGGTGACCGGTAGTGAGGGTGAACTTGGTATTTTCCATGGTCACTGTCCACTGCTGACCGCTATCAAGCCTGGCATGGTGCGTATTGTTAAGCAGCACGGCCACGAAGAAATCATTTATGTTTCTGGTGGTATGGTAGAAGTTCAGCCTGGTACAGCAACTGTACTGGCTGATACAGCTATCCGTGGTGAAGAGCTAGACGCAGCAAAGGCGGAAGAAGCTAAGCGCAAGGCTGTGGAGAATATCCAAAATCAGCATGGCGACATAGACTTCGCACAAGCGGCCGGTGAACTGGCTAAAGCCATTGCTCAGTTACGAGTTATCGAACTGACAAAACAGCGTCGTTAATCTTTTTAAGATTACAGACTCTGAGATAAAGGCGACCTAAGGGTCGCCTTTTTGCATTTTTAGATTCTCAAAAATGCTTCTTTTACGTATCACTACTGGTTAAATGGTTATTGCGATTTAATTTTTTGCCCAAAAACGGTTACAATATCGGCTTAATAAAAATAACGTTGGATAGGTTTACAATGAAGTTTAGCGCGGTAATTCTCGCGGCGGGCAAAGGCACTCGCATGTATTCAAACACACCAAAGGTTCTGCACACACTTGCGGGTAAGCCAATGGTGAAGCATGTTATCGATACATGTAATGGTCTAGGCGCTCAAAACATCAACCTGGTTTACGGCCACGGTGGTGATCAGATGAAGGCTACCTTAGCTGAAGAATCTGTAAACTGGGCACTGCAAGCTGAACAGCTCGGCACAGGTCACGCTGTGGATCAAGCATCTGCACATTTCGCTGATGATGAAAAAGTATTGGTGCTCTACGGTGATGTTCCACTAATCTCACCTGAAACCATTGAAAACCTATTAGACGCTCAACCAAACGGTGGCATCGCGCTACTTACTGTCGTGTTAGACAACCCGATGGGCTACGGACGTATTATTCGTCGTAATGGCCCTGTTGTGGCTATCGTTGAACAGAAAGATGCAACGGATGAGCAGAAGCTTATCAAAGAGATCAATACCGGCGTTATGGTGGCGACTGGTGGCGATCTGAAGCGCTGGTTGTCAGGTCTAAGCAACGACAACGCACAGGGTGAATATTACCTGACTGACGTTATCGCTGCGGCTCACGACGAAGGTCGTGCAGTTGAAGCGGTACACCCAGTAAGCCCAATTGAAGTGGAAGGCGTTAACGATCGTTCGCAACTGGCTCGCCTAGAGCGCGCTTACCAAGCTACGCAAGCCGATAAGCTATTGAAGCAAGGCGTGATGCTACGCGACCCTAGCCGCTTTGATCTACGCGGTGATCTGCAGTGCGGTATGGATGTCGAGATCGATACTAACGTTATCATTGAAGGCAGTGTCAGCATTGGTGATAATGTGGTTATTGGTACGGGATGTGTACTGAAAGACTGTGAGATTGACGACAACACCATCGTTCGTCCATACAGCGTTATTGAAGGGGCAACGGTGGGGGAAGACTGTACGGTTGGTCCATTCACTCGCCTACGTCCGGGTGCCGATATGCGTAATAACTCGCACGTCGGTAACTTTGTTGAAGTGAAGAACACTCGCCTTGGCGAAGGCTCTAAAGCCAACCACCTGACTTATCTTGGGGATGCTGAAATTGGTCAGCGCGTAAACGTGGGTGCGGGTGCAATTACTTGTAACTACGATGGGGCGAATAAGTTTAAGACCATTATTGGTGATGACGTGTTTGTTGGTTCAGATAGTCAATTAATAGCGCCTGTTACGATTGGTAATGGTGCGACGGTTGGTGCTGGCTCTACAGTGACGCGTGATGTGTTGGAAAATGAGCTGGTTATCAGCCGAGCTAAAGAGCGCAAGATCGCTGATTGGAAACGTCCGACTAAGAAGTAACCTTTCCGCCTCCAGCACTTAAAATTGGATTCCAATCAAAGCCAGTAACGTCAGTTGCTGGCTTTTTTGTCAGAATTTACTGACAGTGAAATAATAGATTTGCCAATTGTATTTTGTTGGAGGCTTGTTAGTATTCAGGTTACGGTTCGGTAAAGTTGGGTTAATACATCGTGATATTGGTTGAAAAGAAATGGCAAACATTGCCGATCATTATTTTGTCTTTTTCAATGTTAATAGGTCTCTATGGCTTTTATGTCACCTTGGAAAAGTTAGTGGTGGAGAATGAGCGCGATCATCTTGTCTCTTTGATGTCCGATGTTATCTATGAAATTCGTGAAGACAGTGAGTTATTTACGGCTGGCGTGGATGTTGATCACTACATTGGAGGGTTAACCCAAGCCAATACTCGCCTTCGAATTCAAGTGATCAATACCGATGGGGTAGTGATAGGGGATACGGACTTATCTGAGCATGCATTGGCGAGAGTGGAAAACCACGCTAACCGCCCCGAATTCCAACAAGCGCTTCAACAAGGTATTGGCAGTGATGTCCGTTTTAGTACCGTGACCTCCATCGACCGAATCTATTATTCAATGAAAGAGAGCGTTAACGGACAAGATTTCGTTGTCGTGATCTCCTCGCCAATGCATCAATTGAAACAGATGAACTTCCAATTAATGGGAATACTGGTGGGCATGGTCGTGCTGAGTTTAAGCTTCTTGATTGGCACCTCTTACGTGAGCAATCGCCAAATCGTTCAGCGAGTGGAAGAGGAGCAAAAGAAGCAAGATGAACGGATTCGCCAAAGAACCCATGAAATTGAGCTGATGCATCGCCTTGCGACTATGCTGGCCGCGTGCAGCAACATGGTTGAGGCGCAGCAGATCGTTTCAGATATCTTGCCGCGTATTCTTGGTCAGGTGAATGGCAGTGTCTCTCTGATGCGTGCCTCACGTAACCAGTTGGTTACCCAGCTTGATTGGGGAGAAACATGGCCAGGCAGTGTCAGCTTTGCTCCGGAAGAGTGCTGGTCGCTGCGCAAAGGGCGTGCTCATCTATCGAATAACGATTTTCATTCTCTTACTTGTGGTCACATGCATGAAATGGACAACAATCAAACCTTGTGTATTCCGCTGACGGCGCACGGCAATACCATTGGCATTATGCACCTCTATTTTGGTCAAGGTGATATCAAGATTGATCCGATTATCGAACAGTTGGCTTTTAGTGTTTCTGAACACTTGGGGCTCGCTTTAGCCAACCTCAGCTTGCAAGAGAAACTGCGTTCTCAAGCATTGAGCGATCCGCTGACTGGCTTATTCAACCGTCGTTTCTTCGAACAAAAACTGGAAGAGCACTCAATGAATTCGCCCACCAGCGAGCAGCCATTATCGCTATTGATGCTCGATTTGGATCACTTCAAACGCTTCAATGACAACTTTGGTCATGATGCAGGTGACTTCGTATTGAAAGAGATCAGCGCACTGCTCAAACAGAGTGTTAGCGAAGACGAGATTGCTTGCCGACTCGGTGGTGAGGAGTTAGCGGTACTGCTTCCACATTATTCAATGCAAGAAGCGACGGAGTTTGGTCAAACCTTATGTGATACGGTGCGTTCAATGCACCTTGAGCATAAAGGTCTGTCATTAGGTCAGTTGGGTGTTTCGATAGGTGTCGCCACTTATCCTAAGCCAGCGTCTGATACCGAGTCTCTGGTTAAGATGGCCGATAATGCTTTGTACATGGCGAAAGATATGGGCCGCAGCCGAGTGGTTAACTATGATGAATATAGCCGCCATAAAGCGCCAGCGTTAGAAGTAGTCGATGGTGAAGTTGCTGCAAAATAAGTAGAAGTAAAATTTAGATATAAAAAAAGAGCGAGTAATCTCGCTCTTTTTTGTTTTCGTTAACTTAGAAACTAGTCTTGTTTCTCGTCAGCGACTACTCGAGAGTTGTCAGGTGTCGCGAAGTGTTCAGAAAGCTCTTTGTTCGAAACAATATAGCCAACCCACAACGCACCCAAACAGATCACAACGGCAATACCCGTCGCGCTTAGTGCTTGGCTAGCCATTGCCGCGACCAATGCACTTGATAGGCCACTGATACTGATTTGCAGGCTGTTTTGTAGACCAGCAGCTGTTGCTGGGCTTTGTTTAGCGCTTGATAGAGCACGGTTTACTACGATTGGGTAAAGTGCGCCGTTTGCGACAGCAATCAAACAGAAAGGCGCAAGTAGAGGCCAGATTGACGTCAGTTCCCACTGTGATGCGATAAAGATAAGCATCGCCGCTACACTGAACAAACCGATAAGGTTTCTTAGTACAACGCCATCGCCATATTTCTTCACTGCTTGCTTACCGAAGTAACCACCCGCCATGAACGCGATTGTTTGTGGGATAAAGCTCAAACCGATGTCTTTTGCTTCATAACCTAGTTGAGCCATGATCTCTGGCATACCCGTTAGGTAAGCGAAGAACGCTGCAGATGCTGAAGCAAACATTAAGACATTACCCATGTAAGGCTTTGATTTAAGCAACATCTTGATGTCTGTCTTAATCGATGTCTGTTTTACTTCAGGCGCTTCTTTTGGTTGAGCCATTGTTGTCGCCACTAGCAGTGCACCCATCAAGGTTAATGTGATGAAGATGCTGTGCCAGCCAAAGCTATCCGCCAGTAACACACCTAGCTGAGGTGCTAATGCAGGAGATAGCGCAACCAAAGGCATGATGGTTGCAAAAATTTGTTGGCTACTGCTTTGTGAGTAACGCTTGATAACCATTGCTTGCCAGATTACCGCAGGAGCACATACGCCGATCGCTTGAATGAAGCGCAGTGTCAGTAGATGCCATACCTCGGTGCTGAATGCTAAGCCGAATGAAGCTGCAGTAAAGATAACAAGACCAACCGCCAGCGTATTACGGTGACCATACTTGTCACTCGCCAGACCCCAAAGAAGCTGACCCATTGCCATACCGCCAAGGAATACCGTTAAAGACAGGGCAATCTGCTCTGGGCCGGTTGCGAAATCAACTTCCATTGCCTTAAATGCAGGAAGGTACATATCGGTCGCAATAAAGCCAAGCATTGAAAGAACTGCAAGGTAGACCAATTGAAATTTAGAAATATTCATAAGATGCCATTAAGCTAAAGGTAATGATGTTTTTATCATCAAAAAAATTGTTTGATATACAGAAGTGAAAGCCCCTGTTTATTTATGCTGACATTCTATTTTTCAGACCTGATAAAATAAAACGCTAAAATATGTGGTTATCAATCAAAAAATTTGAAGGCTTATGTTCTCTAAATCCTCTTTAGAAATGCTCGATACGGTAGCGCGCTTGGGCAGTTTTACCGCGGCGGCTGAGCAGTTGCACAAAGTGCCCTCGGCGATCAGTTATGGTGTCAGACAGGTCGAACAAGAACTGGATGTGCTGCTTTTCAGGCGTTTACCGAGAAAGGTTGAGCTCACTCCGGCAGGTGAACTGTTCATTGAAGAGGCGCGTGCACTACTGAGGCAAATGGAAGAGGTCAGTGCCCAGACTCGTCGAGCAGCTCGAGGTTGGAAGAAAACCTTGCGTCTGACGCTCGATAATGTGGTGAAGCTCGACAAGATGAAGCCGATGATTGAAGAGTTCTATCAAACCTTTGAGTTTGCCGAACTTCAGATCAACATGGAGGTATTCAACGGCTCATGGGAAGCGATTGCACAGGGCAGGGCGGATATCGTGATTGGCGCCACCTCAGCTGTGCCAGTTGGTGGCGATTTTGAAGTCAAAGACATGGGGCAATTAGATTGGGCATTTGTAATGTCGCCAAGTCACCCGTGTGTGCGCGAACAGAACCTCAATGAAGAGTTCGTGAGCCAATATCCAGCCATCTGCTTGGATGATACCTCCAGTGTGCTCCCTAAGCGACACACAGGCCACTACTCAAGTCAAAGACGCCTGTTGTTACCCAATTGGTATAGCGCAATTGAATGCCTTAAAAATGGAGTAGGGGTGGGTTATATGCCGAGGCACATTGCCGCGCCAATTATCGAACAAGGCTTGCTGGTGGAAAAAATACTGCCTGAACCGAGTCCGCAGAGTCATTGTTGTTTGGTGTGGCGAAAAGACGATAACCATAAGTTGATCGAGTGGATGGTGAAATACCTAGGATCGAGTGAACAACTTCACCAAGATTGGTTGGATCATCGCAAGGCGGTCTAATGATCTTAGCGAGAAGATCCTTTTCAAGTTTGAGTTGAATCAGCACCAATAAAAAGAGCGAGTAAATACTCGCTCTTTTTGATTCGGTCGTTAACTCTTATGACAAGAAGAACTTGTAGGAAGGGTTATCGGTTTCATCTTTACACTGATAGCCAAGCTCTCGTAGATGTGTTGAGAACTGAGCTAAATCATCATCATCCAGTTCGAATCCACACAATACACGGCCGTAATCAGCGCCGTGGTTACGGTAGTTGAACAGGCTGATATTCCAATGGGTACCTAAGGTATCAAGGAACTTAATCAATGCTCCTGGGTATTCAGGAAACTCGAAGCTGTATAGGCGCTCTTTCAATGGTTTTGATGGTTTGCCACCAATCATGTAACGAATGTGCAGTTTTGCCATCTCATCATCAGAGAGATCGACAACCGGGTAGCCGCCCTCACGTAAGTCATTGATGATGTGATCGAGTTCTTCTTGTCCACCATTGAGACGTACACCGACGAAGATGTTCGCTAGGCTGTCATCGTTATGACGGTAGTTAAACTCAGTCACAGCACGGCCGCCAATGATATTACAGAACTCTAGGAAGGCACCTTGTCGCTCAGGAATAGTAACCGCAAGTAGACCTTCGCGCTTTTCACCTAACTCACAACGTTCAGACACATAGCGCAGACCATGGAAGTTGGTATTAGCACCAGAAAGTACAGTTGCCAGTTGTTTGCCTTGCAGTTGGTTCTGCTCTGCAAACTTCTTTAAACCAGCCAGAGCAAGCGCTCCTGAAGGTTCAGCAATCGCACGAGTGTCTTCAAAGATGTCTTTCACCGCAGAGCATATCTCATCGCTAGATACTGCAATGTGACCGTCAATGTACTGTTGGCAAAGACGGAATGTCTCTTCACCAATGCGTTTAACCGCAACACCATCAGCAAACATACTGACCTGATCCAGTACCACAGGTTCACCGGCATCGAGGGCCGCTTTTAAGCAAGACGAATCTTCTGGTTCTACTGCAATGACTTTAATCTCTGGCATCAGCTGTTTTACTAATACAGCAACACCCGCAGCTAAGCCACCACCACCAACCGGCACAAAGATGTAATCCATGTGACCATTTTGCTGAAGCATTTCCATACCCATGGTGCCCTGTCCGGCGATCACCAATGGGTGATCGAATGGAGGCACAAAGGTGTAGCCATGTTCAGCGGAAAGGCGTTCTGCTTCAGCTTTAGCTTCATCAAAGTTGCTGCCGTGTAGAACTACGTTACCGCCAAAGCCACGTACCGCATCAACCTTGATGTCTGGTGTGGTTTTTGGCATCACAATCGTGGTTTGAATACCAAGCTTAGAACCGGACAGCGCCATACCTTGAGCATGGTTACCTGCCGATGCTGCAATCACACCTGCGGCTTTTTGCTGCTCTGAAAGGCTTGATACCATGTTGTAGGCACCACGTAGCTTGAACGAGTGGACCGGCTGACGGTCTTCACGCTTTAGCTGAACCTGATTACCAATGCGAGCACTTAAGCGAGGCATCTCTTGCAGAGGTGTCACGATTGCGGCTTCGTAAACTGGCGCTCTCAGGATCTGACGCAGATAATCTGCGCCAGTTTGTTTTTGGGGACTGACCGTGTCATCACTCATAGACTAGCCCTCTAGCTTAGACTTATCACGCACGGCACCTTTGTCGGCACTGGTCGCCATGCTTGCGTAAGCTTTCAGTGCGAAAGACACTTCACGCTGACGGTTTTCTGGTTTCCAGCCTAGTGCGTCTTGCTTAACACGACGCGCTTCTAGTTCAGCTTCAGGCACATCAAGTGTGATCGAACGGCTAGGGATGTCGATAGTGATGATATCGCCAGTGTTTACTAGACCAATCACACCGCCACTTGCTGCTTCTGGAGAAGCGTGACCGATAGACAGACCCGATGTACCACCCGAGAAACGACCATCTGTTAATAGAGCACAAGACTTGCCTAGACCCATAGATTTTAGGTAAGTGGTTGGGTAAAGCATTTCTTGCATGCCCGGACCACCTTTAGGACCTTCGTAACGAATAACAACCACTTCGCCCGCTTTCACTTTGCCACCTAAGATGCCATCAACAGCACTATCTTGGCTTTCAAATACGATAGCTGGGCCTTGGAATTTCAGGTTTTCTTCATCAACACCTGCTGTCTTAACGATACAACCGTCAACGGCGATGTTGCCTGAAAGTACGGCTAGGCCACCTTCTTGGCTGAATGCGTTCTCTTTAGTACGGATACAACCTTCTTTACGGTCGTCATCAAGACGATCCCAACGGCAATCTTGTGAAAATGCTTTGGTAGTACGAATGCCTGCAGGGCCAGCACGGAAGAACTTAAGCACGGCTTCGTCTTCTGTCTGCATGATGTCGTATTGAGCAAGTTGCTCTTGCATGCTTAGACCAAGCACTGTGCGAGTTTGGTTGTTCAGTAGGCCAGCACGATCAAGCTCACCTAGGATAGCCATAACACCACCAGCGCGGTGAACGTCTTCCATGTGGTATTTAGGTGTTGAAGGCGCAACCTTACATAGGTGTGGAACGCGGCGAGACATCTCGTCGATATCACCCATATCAAAGTCAATTTCACCTTCTTGAGCTGCCGCTAAAAGGTGAAGTACTGTGTTACTTGAACCCCCCATCGCGATATCTAGCGCCATAGCATTATCAAAGGCTGCGCGGTTAGCGATGTTACGAGGCAGTGCTGATGCGTCATCTTGCTCGTAGTAACGCTTAGTCAGGTCAACGATACGCTTACCAGCATTGATGAATAGCTCTTCACGGTCAGCGTGCGTTGCTAGCATAGAACCGTTACCAGGCTGAGATAGGCCTAGCGCTTCAGTTAGACAGTTCATTGAGTTAGCCGTGAACATACCTGAACAAGAACCACATGTCGGACACGCAGAACGTTCTACTTGCTCACTTTGCTCATCAGAAATCGTTGGATCGGCACCTTGAATCATTGCATCAACAAGGTCTAACTTGATGATTTGATCGGAAAGCTTGGTTTTACCTGCTTCCATTGGGCCGCCTGATACAAAGATCACTGGGATGTTAAGGCGCATTGCAGCCATCATCATTCCCGGAGTGATTTTGTCACAGTTAGAGATACATACCATCGCATCCGCACAGTGAGCATTCACCATGTACTCTACTGAGTCTGCGATAAGCTCACGTGATGGCAGTGAGTACAGCATGCCACCGTGACCCATTGCGATACCATCATCAACTGCGATGGTGTTGAATTCTTTAGCGATACCGCCCGCTTTCTCGATTTCACCTGCTACCAATTGACCCATATCTTTAAGGTGAACGTGGCCTGGTACGAATTGAGTGAAAGAGTTTACAACTGCGATGATTGGCTTACCGAAGTCATCATCTTTAACGCCAGTTGCACGCCATAAAGCGCGCGCACCAGCCATGTTGCGTCCGTGGGTAGTCGTTGCTGAACGATAGATTGGCATTGCTTAAATCCTTATAAAATATTTGGCTGTTGCTTACTTAGTTGTTTGCGTTTGGTTTTCTGAAGTTTGGTCTGCTGGGTAAACGTAGTCTAACCAGCCCCACTTATCTTCAGTGGTTCCATTGAATAGACCAAAGTAAGCCGCTTGAACTTTTTCAGTGATAGGGCCGCGTTTGCCTTCACCTACTGTAATTTTGTCTACGCTGCGAACCGGAACGATTTCCGCCGCTGTGCCTGTCATGAATACTTCATCAGCAAGGTATAGCGCTTCACGAGCAATGTTCTCTTCACGGATCTCATAACCTATGTCTTTTGCTAGTGTCATGATCGAATCACGCGTGATACCCGGCAGAATCGCACTGGTCGCTGGTGGTGTGGATAGCACGCCGTTACGTACCACAAAGATGTTCTCACCAGCCCCTTCAGAAAGGTAACCATCAACACTCAGTGCGATGCCTTCATCGTAACCATGACGGCGAGCTTCGCCACCAACTAATAGTGAAGATAGGTAGTTACCACCGGCTTTTGCTGCGGTTGGGATCGTGTTTGGAGCGGCACGGTTCCAGCTAGAAATCATTGCATCAACGCCGTTTTCTAGTGCTTCTTCGCCTAGGTAAGCCCCCCAAGGGAAAGCAGCGATGATCAGTTCCATCTCAGTATTTTCTGGCGGGCAGACACCCAAACCAACGTTACCTACGAAACCTAGAGGGCGGATGTACGCTGACTCTAGCTTATTTTGGCGTAGCGTTTCGCGAGTCGCTTCCATAATTTCTTCCTCAGTGTAAGGAATAGGGAAGCGATAGATTTTTGCTGAGTCTTTTAGGCGCTTAGCATGTTCAGGGTGACGGAAGATAACCGGCCCTTTTGGTGTGTTGTAACAACGAACACCTTCAAACACAGAAGTACCGTAGTGCATTGCGTGAGTCAGGACGTGAACGTTCGCCTCTGCCCAAGGAACCATCTCACCGTTAAACCAAATATAGTCTGCCGTTTTAGCTGTCATGTTTGTGGTTCCTTATGCGTTTATCTTTTGTTGTAAGTTGTTGTTTGGCAATTCATTACGACTGATAGAGATAACGTCAACGGTACGCACATCCCACAGCTTTTCGATTTGATTGACTAAGAAAGAGATCGGACGGTCACTGTCTACAATGATCTCAACACTCGCCACTTTGCTTTCGTGGTTTTGAGTGCCCGCTACTTGCTTAACAATAAAGCCACGGTGGCGGATAACACGAAGAACACGCTCTAGTAGTACAGGCTTATCATCGGCTTTGATGTCTAATAGGTATCTTTTCATGTTATGTGTTCTCCAACATCTCACTGTTTGAAGCACCTGGCGGTACTAGTGGCCATACGTTCTCTTCTTCATCGATAAGAACATGAAGTAGGTAGGCGGTTTTGCTCTCTAGCATCTCTTTTAGTGCTGGCTCTACTTCTTCTTTACGCGTGATGGTTTTACCCGGGATATCGAACGCTTTCGCTAGCATTACGAAGTCTGGGTTGTCATCTAGGATAGTTTCACTATGGCGGCCATCGAAGAACAACGATTGCCATTGGCGAACCATACCCAAGCGAGAGTTGTTAAGAAGTACCATCTTCACTGGGATTTGGCGGCGTTTCAGCGTGCCAAGCTCTTGCACGTTCATCATGAACGAGCCATCACCAGAGATAAGAATAGATTGGTCATCAGGACGCCCAACCGAAGCACCCATTGCAGCTGGCAAGCCAAAGCCCATGGTGCCTAAACCGGCAGAGGTAATGAAGTTCTGTGGATCGCGAGGCTGAATGTGCTGAGCTGCCCACATTTGGTGTTGGCCCACATCAGTCGATACGATAGAGCTTGCTGGCATCATGTCTGACAGTTGCTTCAACAGCAGTGGAGCAAAAATCAGATCACCAGGGTGGTCGTAACGCCATTTGAATGAGCTACGAAGACCTTCAGAGTGATGAACCCAAGAGGAGATGTCTTGGCTTAGCTCTAGTTGAGGCATGATCTTGTTGATGTCACCGCGAATTGGCGCATTGGCAAGACGCAGTTTGCTGAACTCAGCGGCATCGATATCGATATGGATAACCTTAGCATGCGGCGCAAAGGTATCGAGTTTGCCAGTTACTCGGTCATCAAAACGAGCACCGACAACAATCAACAGGTCACTCTCTTGAACCACAAGGTTAGCGGCTTTAGTGCCGTGCATACCCAGCATGCCAAGGTAGTGTGGGTCGTCACGTTCGATAGTGCCCAAGCCTTTCAGTGTGCTTACTGCTGGCATTGGGTTTAGGCGTAAAAACTCACGAACCGCATCGGTTGCTTTAGCAAGTTGAACACCACCACCTACGTATAAAACAGGACGGGTCGCTTGAGACAAAAAGTACTGTGCCTGTTCAATGGCATCAGTTGTCGCAACAGGAATTGCGGGTGGAGTAAATTCAGGAAGAGCGTTAACAGGTGCTTCTGCTAGTTGAACGTCTTTAGCGATATCGACGATAACCGGGCCAGGGCGGCCAGACTTTGCTACCACAAACGCTTCAGCGAGGGTTGGAGCTAGCTCTTCAATATCAGTTACTAGGTAGCTGTGTTTAGTACATGACAGAGACATACCAATCACATCCATTTCTTGGAATGCATCGGTACCAATGTGGGAACTTGCAACCTGACCTGTGATAGCAACCAATGGGATTGAATCCATAAAGGCATCAGCAAGGCCAGTGACTAGGTTGGTTGCACCTGGTCCCGAGGTTGCCATACAAACAGCGACATCTTGTGTTGCTCTAGCCATGCCGATCGCGGCCATAGCGGCGCCTTGCTCATGGCGACATAGGATATGTTCAACCCCGCCGTCATAGAGTGCATCGTAGATTGGCATGATGGCACCACCGGGGTAACCAAATACGGTCTCAATTCCTTGTTGCTTGAGTGCGGATACGACTAGTTCTGCGCCTTTCATCGGAATTCTCCCGTATTACCTTTATTTTGGTAACTGTTTCCTTTGTCTCTGCACATCTTGTGCTCCCATTCTTCCTGTAAATCGGCAAAGCCGAAAATGCTCAAAAATATAAAAATCGAATGTTTAAATTAGAAAAAACCCCCGGACTTGTCAGTGCGGGGGTTTTTTCTAATTCGTGGTTACTTTCTTCCCACTCGCCCCCGCGCAGTCTTAATAATGACTACGATAATCAGGTTAATCAGTGCGTAAATGCGAGCGTTAAAAATCATAATATTCGAGTTTTCTCGTTTATTGTCTTCAGTAAATGTCTACATCTCTAGTGTTATCACACAAATCTGCCGCATGACAAGGGAAATGTCATTCTTTTTTCACATTAAAATACCATTCCACCAAGCTATATAACAACCTTATCGCTTTGGTGAGCAACGAATATCCAGAGCGAATACTTTTAAATCAAAGACAAAGGAAAGTTATGGGACTCGCGATAATTCATAGCCGAGCTAGTGTGGGTGTAGAGGCGCCAGAAGTGACCGTTGAGGTGCATATAAGCAACGGAATGCCTGGCTTCACGCTGGTGGGTCTACCTGAAACAACGGTCAAGGAATCTAAAGACCGAGTGAGAAGCGCGATCATCAATTCTCGCTTTGAGTTTCCATCGAAAAGAATCACGGTCAATCTCGCCCCAGCCGATTTGCCCAAAGAAGGTGGCCGTTTTGACCTGCCCATCGCGCTTGGGATTTTGGTGGCGTCAGATCAGCTTCCGACATCAAAAATAGCTCAACATGAATTTATCGGTGAGTTGGCATTGTCAGGAGAACTTCGCTCGGTAAAGGGCGTTTTGCCTGCGACGTTAGCCGCCGACAGTGTAGAGCGATGCTTAGTTGTCCCACATCATAACGGTGATCAGGCTGCGCTGGTGGGCAAGGGAGCGCATAAATCTGCACAAACCTTGTTGGAGGTTTGTGCTGACATGTGTGGACAGGCTCAGCTTGGGCTATATAGAACGGAACATCATCAGGCTGATGTTTCAGTGCTTCGCGACCTACAAGATATTATCGGCCAACAACAAGGCAAGCGAGCTCTAGAGATAGCCGCTGCTGGGAATCATAACTTATTGTTTCTTGGCCCACCCGGAACCGGAAAAACTATGCTCGCTTCTCGACTGCGTGACCTATTACCTGAAATGAGTGATGACGAAGCGATGGAAACCGCGTCGGTGGCCTCGTTAACGCAACAAGAAATCAATCAATACAACTGGAAGCAACGACCTTTTCGCTCTCCTCACCATTCCAGTTCAATGGCGGCATTAGTGGGTGGTGGTTCGGTGCCTCGCCCCGGAGAGATCTCTTTAGCGCATAACGGCTTATTGTTCTTAGATGAGATGCCGGAGTTTGAGCGCAAGGTGCTTGATTCATTACGAGAGCCACTAGAGTCGGGCGAGATCATTATCTCCCGTGCTGCGGGCAAGACTCGTTTTCCTGCGCGTTTTCAATTGGTCGGTGCACTTAACCCAAGTCCAACGGGTTATTACGAAGGTAACCAGGCGCGCGCCAACCCACAGATCATCCTGCGTTACCTCAATCGCTTATCTGGGCCCTTGCTGGATAGGTTCGATATGTCATTGGAGATACCTCTGTTGCCAAAAGGAATGTTGGCCGAAGGCGGTGATCGCGGTGAAACCACTCAAGTAGTTAAGCAAAGGGTTAGGCAGGCGCGAGAGTTAATGCTATCTCGCAACCATAAATCGAATGCACTGTTAGGTAGCCGAGAAATTGAGAAGTATTGCCCACTGCGACGCGAAGATGCAGAGTTTCTTGAGACAGCACTACATCGCTTGGGTTTATCGATTCGTGCTTATCATCGAATTATTAAGGTGGCACGAACCATTGCCGACCTTGACGGTAACGAGCAGATCGAAAAGAAACATCTATCAGAAGCGCTAGGCTATCGCGCGATGGATCGCTTGCTGAAACAACTCACGGCTCAAGCTGTCTAGCAAGCAGAAAAAGCCTGCTTAGATGCAGGCTTTCGTTGGATTGCAGTTCATACTCGCTAAGGTTAGAACTTGTAGTTCAAGCCAACTGAAACGATATATTGAGACTCGTCGTAGAAGGTAATGTTCGAGTCGCTGGTGCCGTAGCCTGCCAGTGAAATAAACGACCAGTTTTCCCAATCCATGAATTGATCATACTCATAGGCGGCGAATAGGTTGATATTGTCGTCGCTGCGTTTCTTGTCGTAGATCGGGTTGCTCGCATCGTAAGAGCGTTGGTTGTAACCCGCTGTTAGTGCGTACTGGTGACGCCCCATGCCACCAAACAAGCTTACCTCACCACCGAATTGGTCGTAAGATTCAGCTTTACCATCAGCATCACGTGTTTGATAGATGACGGATGGAATAAGCATCATGGTACGACTAAGTGGCAGGCGATATTGACCTTTCAAGTAGAGAGTATTGGCATCTCGTTTGAGCTCTTGATCTTGAATATCATCCTTGTCGACATCTTTGGTCGCATAGGCCATGTCTAGCGAGAAAGCTGAGCCCGCAATGTTGCTTAGCTTCAAACGAAACGCATTGCCAGTTTCATCGGTCTTGGTGCGAGCTGATGTGGTGTTGTATGGATCAGCCCAAGTTTCACCAGACATAATGGTTGGCAGCAGTGAAGCGTCGATCACCATGCCTGACTCAAGTTGGTATTTGTAACCGACTTCGAGAACTACAGTACCTGTTGCTACATCATCTCGCGCGGTACCTGTGTATACCTGATGGTTTAGCTTTTCACCAAAGGTATAAGCAACACTACCTAAAGGAGCAACCAGAAAAGAGCTTTCCGAAGAAGCCTTCTGATCTGTGGATGAAAGATTGCTATCAGCATCGGTATTAAAGTTCGAGGTGGAAGAGGTAACCCCGGTATTGAGAGAGATTTCACCACTGAAACCTTGTTGGTCTGCAAGCTTGGCAAAAGCGGGAGAAGCCGCAACGCTCAATGCCAAGAGAGTTATTTTTATTTTCATTCAAGGGCTCCTTGCCCACCGGTTCTTAGGACGGGTTATTAATAGCAGTAAAGCTTTAAACTTCCAGGTTAATTATTTATCAATAATGATTTTTGAACTAGCAAAAAAAAAGGAAGCCGAAGCTTCCTTTCATCAATGGCTTACTTCTTTAATAAGAAGTTCACGAGCTCGAAGTACTCATCAAGAGAGTTGATACCTTGAGCTTCTACTAGGTAGCGGTTGTTAACCACAACAGCGGGTACACCTGAAAGGCCGCTGTCTTTGAATGCTTTGTCGAAGCGACGAACCATAGAATCTACAGCAAAGCCGTTATACGCAGCATCGAATTTCTTCGCATCAACGCCTTCGTCTAGGAAGATTTGACGCAGTTCTTCTTCATCACGTGGTGGCTTGTTCATTGTGTGGATGCGGTTAAACATCACTGGCACCATTTTATCTTCAACTTTCAGTGCAATCATTGTCGCGTAAGCTTTGCTCATTGGCAGACCCATGTTGCCACCCATGAATGAAACATGGTTCTTCTGTAGCTTAGCGTCTTTAGGTAGCTGTTGTTTTAGCTGCTGGATGATTGGCTCAAAGCTATTACAGTGTGGGCAGTAAAAAGAGAAGAACTCTGTCACCATTGGTTTTTTTGATGCTTCTAGGTCGAGAACTTTGTAGTGTTCACCTTCGTTAAATTTCGCAGCGTGAGCGGTAAGGCTCAACATGATCAATGAGAAAAATGCGAATAGCTTTTTCATTTATCCAATCTCCATTATGTTTGAATTTTTATCTAGTTGTATGTTGCGATTGCTGTTACCACTGAGGCATTAACGAAAGTGGTGGCTCTTGCAGGGTAGCAATTTGCTCTTTACAAGCAAGTACTTGTTGCTCCCAATATTTCGGATCATTAAACCACGGGAAGGCCAGAGGAAACGCAGGATCGTGCCATCGTTTCGCCAACCATGCCATGTAATGCACCATACGTAGACCGCGTAGTGGTTCGATTAGTTTCAGTTGTGCGGTATTAAAATCGCAAAACTCTTGGTAACTCTCTAGCAAAATATCCAGTTGCATCAGCTTATCTTGGCGCTCGCCATTGAGCAGCATCCACAGATCTTGTATCGCAGGGCCGTTACGTGCGTCATCAAGATCGACGAACATTGGCCCATCGCGCCACAAAATATTGCCAGGGTGGCAGTCACCGTGCAGGCGGATATTCTCAATGTTGCTCGGCCACTGGCTCTCTAGCTCTTTGATCAGAAGGTCAACGTCATTGAAGAAGGCATTTTCTAGGTGCGTCGGGATAAACTGAGAGTTCTCTAGAATCTTACGTGGCTGATAAAGGTATTCATCTAAGCTGATGGTCGGGCGATGCTGGAATGTTCTTCCCGCGCTGGCTTTATGAATACGACCAAGAAAGCGTCCTACGCCTTCCAATTGATCTAGATTGTCAACTTCATACTGTCTGCCGCCAACACTTTCAAATAGTGCAAATAGGTAGCCTTGGTATTCATGTAAGGTTGCACCGTTGATTCGCATTGGAGGAGCAACAGGCATCTCTTGCTCGATAAGCTCGAGTGCGAAGTCATGCTCTTCTTGGATCTGTGCCTTGTTCCAGCGTTGCGGACGATAAAACTTAACGACGTAGCGCTTACGGTCTTCATCGGTGAATTGATACACCCGGTTTTCGTAGCTGTTGAGAGCGAGAAGCCCGGATTCAGCACGAACTCCAATGCTCTCCAGTGCGTACCACATGAAGTCAGGAGTCAGGTTATCAAAGTTAAAGGCTTGCATCGTCATAGAATAAAAAAGGCTCATTACTGAGCCTTTTTCCATTTATTGGGTTGTTATACCAAGCACTACGGTGCGGGTATCAGAGCTTCTTGATAAAGCGGCTTTCGACTTCCATCGTAAACTCTTCATTATCCGAGAGTATAAACTGAATTGTCGAAACTGGTGAGCTCAGTTTTTCTGGGTCGGCGCCCAAACTGATAGGTAGGTTCAAAACCTCGCCTGGATTGACAGTAATCGTCTGTTTACCATACCAGATAGAATCGGGCAGTCCGCTAACATCGAGTTTGTACTCTTGCTCTTGTTGAGTCTTGTTGATCACTTTCAAGGTGTAGGTGTTTTCAACCAACCCTTGGTTATTGACTCTAAACAGTTGGTTTCGGTCACGCAGAACACTTAGGCCGGCAGGATCAACGCTCGCGATTTGGGCGAAGAACAAGCCCAGCATCACGATCAAGATAGCGCCATAGCCCAACAGCTTGGGACGCATTACCTTGGTCGAGTGACCTTCAAGTCTGTGCTCGGTGGTGTAATTGATCAGGCCTTTCTCATAGCCCATACGCTCCATCGTGTTGTCACAGGCATCAATACACGCGCCGCAGTTAATACACTCGTATTGCAGGCCGTCACGGATATCGATACCCGTAGGGCACACTTGTACACACAGATTACAGTCAATACAGTCGCCCAGACCAAGCTCTTTTGGATCGGCTTTACGAGAGCGAGGGCCACGGCTTTCACCACGTTCTGTGTTGTAACCAACGATGAAGGTGTCTTTATCGAACATTGCCGACTGGAAACGCGCGTAAGGACACATGTGCAGACAAACAATTGAACGCATCCAACCCGCATTGGCATAAGTACATCCAGCAAAGAACAGTACCCAAAACACCGGCCAGAAAGACGAGTTAAAGGTAAAGAAGCCAACCACTAACTCTTTGATTGGGATGAAGTAACCAACAAAGGTTAAGCCCGTCGCAATGGCAATCGCCCACCACGCAATGTGTTTGAGGGTTTTTCTGAGGATTAAATTGCTCGTCAGTTTGCCCGAGTCTTGTTTTCTTCGCTTATTGGCAGCGCCTTCTAGCTTCTCTTCGAACCAGATATACATGAAGGTCCAGACGGTTTGCGGGCATAAATAGCCACACCAGACGCGGCCTAAGAAGGTGGTTATGAAAAACAGGCCAAACGCGGCAATCATAAATAGGATCGCGAGTAGGGTCAGATCTTGCGGGTATAAGGTGGTGCCAAAGAAGTTGAACTGTTGGCTGCCGATATCGAGCAAGATCGCTTGACGTTCACCAAAGGGAATCCATGGGATAAGCGCAAAAAGTAAAAGTAAGAACCAACCGCCATAGCGACGCAGTTGTTGGAATTTACCTTTGCTTTCTCGAACATAGATTCGGTTACTTGGGTTAAATCGATCTCCATTACCTTTATGTGTTTTCGGGTTAAAGGTTTTAGGAGTCACATCTTTGATATCGATTTTATCCTGACTCATGGACTATCCTTTTTGTGGCTTGTTTGCCCGGTTAAGTCGGGCATGACGACATTACTTGAAAGTATGGTTTAGAGAACCTGTTGAAATTGAGCTTGGTGCATTTGTTGTTATCGCACTCACTCTTATTATTTTAGAAGATTCTTATGGATGGCGATTATAGCGACAATCTTGTTCTCATTTCTTTAACGCTATCAACCTTTAACAACAAAAGTCATAACAGTTGTGACGAAAAAATAGCGAACAGAAACAAAAAAGCGACCTGGTGGTCGCTTTTTAAAATTGAGTGTTTTATCTATACGGCAATTGAGCTCTAAACTAACGGGCGACTAAAGAAGGCCACGTGCTTTTAGAATTGCGGTTTTGAAATCATCTTCTTGGTCTTTTTTCAGGCCCGGGATCATCTCATCTTTTTCGCTGTTGCGCATTTTTAGGTGATAGATAAGAACATCGTCAGTCAGTTCTTCAAGCTTGCCTTGGTAGCCCGCTTCTTTTGATAGCTTAATGATGAACTCTAATAGGTTAAGCTCTTGATCTTTCTGCCACTCAGGCTCCATCAGTTCAAGCAGTTCTTCAATGCGGTGACACTTCATACTTTATTTCTCCACAAATTTTATAATGATTTGTGGCTAAGGTATCAAATCGGGTAGGGAATACCAATGTGTAAACACATTTCAAGATGGGAGCGGGCAAGAAAAAAGCGCAGTAAAAACTGCGCTTTTTGTTAAGCGGCTTTAATCACTTTTGTTGTAGTCGGTGCTAATAAAGCAGTCTTCTCAACTAGAGTCATTGTCGGAGCCAATTTCTTAGCCGTTGGAGCAGCAACAAAGCCACTACGACGACGCATCGCACTACGGTTGGTGTGCGAGAACCTGACAGCTGTTGGGCGCATTAATTTACCTAACGGTCAGGCATATCCATTGCCAATCTAATGGCCTGATTTACCATGAGCTCCACCTCAATTGCTTGAAGCGTCACTCGTCTGGCTTTCGCCAATCCGAAGAATAAATCAGGATAATGATATGCATGCATATCAAGGCTTAGATTATCACTATCTAAGTTATCGATCGACGCCTGAGTGATAAATAGACGATATTAGAGCTAAAATAGTGTGAGCAGTATATTTGAGTTTGAACCTCTTTCAGGCTTAAGATGATGCTTTAAAGGAGGTGCATATGTCGTTCTTAAAGAAAACGTTAGCAAGTTTTGGAATTGGATCTGCCAAGGTGGATTCTGTATTGCAACAGGAAGTGCTTTATCCAGGCAAGAAGGCGAGCATTATTGTGCATGTCTATGGTGGCGCTCAGCCACAAGAGATCGACAATATCGATCTCAACTTGTGCTGTCGTTACGTCAAAGAAATTACTATGAATTCGCAAAGGCAAGAGGGCGGTCAAACACGTCGAATGCACCAGACATACTCGTTGGCCAAATGGAGCCTGCCGTATGCCTTTGTTATTCAGCCGGGTGAAACCCGTGATTTTGAATGTGAGTTTGATGTCCCGCTGAACACACCTGTCACGATTGGTGATTCAAAGGTGTGGCTAGAAACCGGGCTCGATATTGCGATGGCGATTGATCCATCGGATAAAGACATCTTAACGGTGCGCCCTGACGCACTCCTCGATGGTATTTTTAACGAGCTTGAAGCTCAAGGGCTGCGTATTCGCCAAGTGGAGTGTGAAGCGGTAGAAGGCTTTGAACTGCCATTTGTACAAGAGTTCGAGTTTGTTCCGACGACGGGTCCTTATCATGGCCGTTGGCGTGAGCTTGAGGTTGTAGCTCATCGTGATGAAACTGAGCTTAAGTTGTGGTTTGAGATAGACCGTAATCGCGATGGTGCAAAAGGCATGTTGGCGAGCTTGTTAGGCATTGGCCAACTGCAGCGTCAATTGAGTGTGCCATTGGATACGTCACCACAAGATGCGGGCAAGATGGTACTTGAGTATCTAGACAACGCATCTTAGTTAGCTCTTTGGTTCTGTAGCTTTAGAGACCTTAGCTTCATCACACCGTTTAGGCGTTATTAATGTCATAAAAGATGTCATAAAAATTTAAGCTTACACGTGTAAGCTTAATGTGCAATACTAGGCAAATCGAACATTTACTCTAGTAGGATAATCATGTCTGCATCATCGGCGAGCGAATACAGTGACATCGAAGAACGCGCCAATGCGATAACCCATGGCTTGGGTGTTGTGCTTGGCGTGGTTGGTTTAGTCCTGCTGCTGATTCGTGCGTTTGACCATCAAGCCGACATACTGACTATTGCGAGTATGGCGGTATATGGCAGCAGTATTATCCTACTCTTTCTCGCTTCCACGCTTTATCACTCGATCACCACAGAAAAGACCAAGCGATTACTGAAAACTCTCGATCACTGTGCGATCTACTTATTGATTGCGGGCAGTTACACGCCATTTTTATTGGTGAGTTTAAGAACACCATTGGCGATGGGTTTGATGGCAGTGATTTGGGGTATCGCGCTAGTCGGAATCATTATGAAGATTGCCTTCGTCTACCGATTTAAGCGTTTGTCATTGGTGACTTACTTGGCGATGGGTTGGTTATCGCTGATTGTGGTTTATCAACTGGCGATGAATATCGAGATGGGTGGTTTGGTGCTACTAGCACTCGGTGGCGTGATTTACTCGTTGGGTGTGATTTTCTATGTGGCAAAACGCATCCCTTACAATCATGCCATCTGGCATTTGTTTGTGTTGGCGGGCTGCGCTTGCCATTTCTTCGCTATTTATTTGTACGTGACTCCGGTTTAGCGAGCCAGTACCTCAGTAATCTCAGCTTTAATCTGATATTCAGGGTGTTGTTCTAGGTCGAGCTTGATGAGCTTGCCTTCTTCACCCGTCTTTGGTCGTAGGTATGTGTCGGCCATTCGTTTGATTGATTTCCACACAGCAACTTCTTCTTCTGCCAACAACTCACCTTCTGCAGTAAATACGCTGATGTTAAGTGATACCAAAATGACCGCTTGAGTGCCTTGGTTAGTGATGGCTGTCGGAATGATAAGCTCACCATCTTCATAGCGACTTGCACCCAGTACAACATCCACTCCTGACTGAGACAGCTGTAAGCTTGGCTTTTTACTATTAACCACAATCGTAGTGCCACGCGTGTTCGTTGCGACAGGTACGGCTACGACAGGGGCTGCTGCAATAGGCGCTTCGATCTCTGATGTTGTCGCTGCTGTTTCCGTTTGCTTCGGTGCCACGTATTGCCAAGTAAAATCATCTTTGAGTAACACTTGTTTTCCATCAGGCAGTGTGACCATTTGATCAGCAAAGGCAGAACTTACGAATACTGAGTTTGCGAGCAATGCGCTAGCGAGAAGTACGTATGATTTCATCTGTGTTTCCTTGATTTTGTGCTTGGTTAACGTCGCCAAAAGGCTGGGAAAAATAGAACAATGAGCGTCAATATCTCGAGTCGCCCCATCAGCATTCCTAAGCTTAGCAACCATTTAGCGGCGTCGGGCAGTGGAGCAAAGTTCCCGGTTGGACCGATAACGCTGCCCATACCAGGACCAACGTTGGCAACGGCTGTGATAGCGCCAGATATACTGGTCACGGGATCAAGCCCCATCGCGCTCAAGCCACCTGCAATTAAGATAATCGTAATAAAGAACATCAAACCAAATGCGACTAGTGAACGCACAATATCGTCATTCACCGGTCGCTGATTGTAGCGTTGAACAAACACGCCCGACGGGTGAATCAGTTTCATCATCTGCTTATGAAGCATGGTCATCGCGATCTGGAAGCGGAAGATCTTGATACCACCAGAGGTTGAACCTGAGCACGCGCCCGCCATCATTAAAAAGGCAAACAGCGTGGTAGGCAAAGCGCCCCACGCGGTGAAATCTTCTAAGCCAAAACCGGTTGTGGTTACGACTGACACAATGTTGAACATCGAAACACGCATCGCATCCATGACTGTGTAGCCATCTCTAACCACCAACCATGTCGATATCACGGCACTGGTAACCAAGAATAGATAGGTGAAACCTCTCACTTGCGCGTCTTTGTAGAGGATTGAGAGTTTTCTACCACGCAGTGCGCTAACAAACAGTAGGAACGGCAGACCACCAAGGAACATGAACAGGGTTCCTACCCAGTGAGCACTGTTAGAGAAGTGGTTCATTGAGCCATCTGATGTTGAGTAACCACCCGTAGACAGTGTTGTGAAGGCATGATTGATTGCGTCAAAGATACCCATGCCTGCAAACAGGTAGCTAATGATGCACAACCCAGTCAGAACCAGATAAACCGCCACGATGTTCTTGGCGACCGTTTTCGCTCGTGGGCTGCTTTTATCTGACCAATCGGATGATTCGGTTTGGAACAGGCGCATACCACCGACGTTGAGCATTGGCAGAACCGCTACCGCCATAACGATGAAGCCGATGCCACCTAACCATTGCAGTATAGAACGCCACAACAGAATACTTGGAGCCATGCTGTCTAAGCCGCTTAATACGGTTGAGCCTGTTGTGGTGATACCAGACATGGTTTCAAAATAGGCGTCAATGAAGCTGATGTGGTTGATGAAGACAAACGGCAGTGCAGCAAAGGCACTGGCTATCGTCCATACCAGAGAGGTGATCAGGAACATGTCCCGTACCCCAAGTCGGAACTTAGCTGAACGGCCTAAGCTCAAGCAGATGAACGCCACAATGTGCGTGATCACTACCGACTGACCAAACTCGAGGAAGCCACCGGTGCCTGTGAAAAAGGCAACCAATGTAGGGATGTACATGAAAAGGGCGAGTTTTGATAACACTAACCCTATCACTAATAATATCGGACGAAAGTTGACCATAGCTTAATAGACCATAGCTTTAATTGATTACAGCTTTGTGCCGGAGCGCCGTTCTCACAAAAGAAAGTTGCGAGAAGAAGCTCACGAGAACAAGGCTATAAGAAGAACGGGCTCGGTTGGAATAGAGACTCAACATCCGGTACGTATTTCTTGTCCACTAGGAACATCACTACGTGGTCATCCTGTTCGATTACGGTTCTATCGTGCGCGATAAGTACTTCTTCTCCGCGAACAATCGCACCAATAGTGGTGCCCGGTGGTAACTTGATGTCGCCAATCGCTCGGCCAACCACTTTAGAGGTGGTTTCGTCACCGTGAGCAATCGCTTCGATCGCCTCTGCAGCGCCGCGACGTAGAGAGGATACGTTTACGATATCAGCACGACGAACGTGAGTAAGCAGCGCAGAAATGGTCGCTTGCTGTGGCGAGATAGCAATATCAATCACACCACCCTGAACAAGGTCTACGTAAGCACCACGCTGAATCAGTACCATTACCTTCTTGGCACCCATTCGCTTCGCCAGCATGGCTGACATGATGTTGGTTTCATCTTCATTGGTTAGGGCGATGAACACGTCCACTTGATCGATGTTCTCCTCGGTCAGCAGCTCTTGATCGGCGGCATCACCACAGAATACGATGGTGTTTTCTAATTCTTCAGACAGCTTCTCGGCGCGAGTGTAGCTGCGCTCGATAAGCTTGATACTGTAGCTCTGCTCAAGGCGTTTTGCCAAGCTTGCACCAATGTTACCACCACCGACAATCATGATGCGGCGGTACGGTTTCTCTAGGCGCTGTAGCTCACTCATTACTGAGCGGATGTGGTTACTCGCTGCGACGAAGAACACTTCATCATCGGCTTCAATGATGGTGGTGCCTTGTGGGCGAATAGGGCGACCTTGACGGAAAATAGCGGCAACACGGGTATCAATGTGCGGCATGTGCTCACGCAAAGCAGACAATGCGTTACCAACCAGTGGACCACCGTAGTAGGCTTTTACTGCTACTAGGCTAACCTTCTGTTCAGCAAAGCTCACAACCTGCAGTGCGCCTGGGTATTGAATCAGGCGCTCGATGTAGCTGGTCACTAGCTCTTCGGGTGCGATCAGGTGATCGACTGGGATGGCACCTGATTTGAATAACGCTTCTTTCTCTTCTAGGTATTGAGGAGAGCGAATACGAGCAATTCGGTTCGGCGTATTGAAAAGAGAGAAAGCAACCTGACACGCAGCCATGTTGGTTTCATCCATGTTGGTTACGGCAACCAACATGTCGGCATCTTGCGCACCCGCTTCACGTAGTGTGTTTGGGTGGCTGGCATAACCGTTTACAACCCTAAGGTCGTACTTATCCTGAAGTTCACGAAGTCGGTCAGCATTACGGTCGACAATGGTGATGTCGTTGTTTTCACCAACCAGGTTTTCAGCAAGGGTACCGCCAACTTGTCCAGCACCTAGGATAATGATCTTCATAGCCTTTCTCTTTTCTTTACCGTGGTAATTCTAGTTATCTAACTTTATTTTGATAATGCACTAGAAAGAAACAGCGGCTAAGAAATAAATTCTTAGCCGCTGTTAGTTGTTATGCCTGTTTTACTAGAACTGCGTAGTAGAAGCCATCCATATCTTCTTCTCCAGGTAGTATTTGACGACCCGGATTTTCGATATCAGACCCAACCAACGTAGCGTTCTCAGTGCGTGCTAGGAATGCTTTCACTTGCAGCACGTTTTCTTGCGGCGTGATAGAACAAGTCGCATAAACCATGGTGCCGCCTTCTTTCAGCTGACGCCACATTGCATCCATAATCTCGCTTTGCAGTTCAGCCAGCGCATCAATGTCAGACGCACGACGTAGCCACTTGATGTCAGGGTGACGGCGAATAACGCCAGTCGCTGAACAAGGTGCATCAAGCAGAATACGGTCGAACTTATCACCCATCCACCACTCTTCAGGGTAGCGAGCATCACCACAAATTACGTCGGCACGCAGTTGCAGGCGCTCAAGGTTATCGTAAACGCGGTCTAGACGTTTGATGTCGCAGTCAATCGCAACCACTTCAGTATCTTGAGTGTGCTCAAGAATGTGTGCCGTTTTACCACCTGGTGCAGCACAACAATCTAAGATCAGCTCACCATCTTTTGGTGTTAGGTAATCAACCGAAAGCTGAGCGGCAGCGTCTTGCACTGATACCCAACCTCTGTCGAAGCCAGGAAGCAAAGTAACATCACAAGGTGCAGCTAATTTTATGGCATCAGCAGCTTCAGGGTGCAATGTGTATTCAATGTTTTCGTTTTTAAGCAGTTCAACATACTCGTCACGAGTGTGGTGTTGGCGGTTAACGCGCAGCCACATTGGTGCCTTACTGTTGTTTGCTTCAACCAGTTGCTCCCATTGATCTGGGTAGCTCTCTTGAAGCATTTTTAGAATCCAGCTTGGGTGGCCGTATTTGCCTGCATTGTGGCTAACGGCTTTCTCGTCTAGTTCTTCTTGGTCACGTAGGTAGCTACGTAGTACAGCGTTGATCAAACCACTCAGGCTTGGACCACGCAGTGTTTTAGTACCCTCAACCGTTTCAGCAACCGCAGCATGCGAAGGGATACGCATAAAGCTTAGTTGGTAAATGCCCACCAAGATTAGGTGGTGGAATACACGCTTTTTACCTTTAAGTGGGTTTTCCATCAGTTCGTTAGCGATTGACTCTAAACGAGGCAGGTAACGAAGTGCGCCGTAGCAAATCTCTTGCAGTAGAGCATGGTCTCGCGGACGGATCGTTTTTTGAGCCGCAGGGAGAGCGTGTGAAAGAGAGTGGCCTTTATCGACAACTTGGAATAGGACATTTGCAGCAGCAGCGCGAACATTCATGAGGGGTACCGAATATTTATTTGAATACATGAGGGCATCTCTGCCCTCGTAAAGGTTTTCTTAGCTGCGTAATTAGCAGCTTTAAAAGCGGATTAAGAAAGCTGTGTACCAACTTCAAACCAGCTTGCACGTGAGTTCAAGATATCCTGAACTGACATGGCTTTTTTACCTGGAACTTGCAGCTGTTCAAGAACAAGTACGCCTTGTCCTGTCGCTACGTAGATACCAGTTTTATCCGCTTGCAGAATTGTACCTGAAGGCTTATCAGAAGTTTGCTCTGCCACACGGCTTTGCCATACTTTGATGCTGTTCTCAGCAGCTTCAAAGTGGCTCATTGGCCATGGGTTGAAGGCACGAACGCAGCGTTCAATATGCGCAGCTTCATCACTCCAGTTGATACGCGCTTCTTCTTTGCTTAGCTTCTTCGCGTAGTTCGCAAGCTCATCGTCTTGCTTTTCTGCAACCGCTTTGCCAGAAGCGATGTCCGCTAGACATTCAACAAGCGCGTCAGGGCCAAGACCCGCTAACTTCTCGTACATTGATGCGCTAGTATCTGTCGCTTCGATAGGCAGCGTTGCGATGCTTAGCATGTCGCCAGTATCTAGGCCGATATCCATCTGCATGATCGTCACGCCTGTCTCTTTATCACCTGCCCAAATAGAGCGTTGAATCGGAGCAGCACCACGCCAGCGCGGTAGGATAGAGCCATGTACGTTGATACAACCTAAGCGAGGTGTATCTAATACAACCTGCGGAAGCAATAAGCCGTAAGCGACAACAACCATGATGTCAGCGTTCAATTCAGCTAGCTCTTGCTTAGCCTCATCTGACTTGAAGTTTTCTGGTTGGTAAACCGGAATATTGTTTTCAAGTGCGATGTTTTTTACTGGGCTCGCAGTGAGTTTTTTACCGCGGCCTGCTGGGCGATCTGGCTGTGTGTAAACAGCAACAACTTCATGCTCCGAAGACAACAACGCCGCCAAGTGACGGGCGGCGAAATCCGGAGTACCTGCAAAGACAATTCTTAAAGACTGACTCAAGGTAGGCTTCCTTCTAATTTAGTAATAGCAGCGGTTATTAACCTTGTTTCTCGTTGAAACGTTTAATCTTCGCTAGCTTATCTTGGATACGTTTACGCTTTAGTGGCGATAGGTAATCAACAAACAACTTGCCTTCTAGGTGGTCAAGTTCGTGCTGAACACAGATAGCCAGAAGGTCGTCAGCGTCGAATGTGAATTCGTTGCCGTCACGGTCTAGTGCTTTAACCGTTACTTCTGCAGCGCGAGGTACTAGAGCTCGAGCGCCTGGTACAGATAGGCAGCCTTCTTCGATTCCATCTTCGCCGCGCTTCTCAGTAATTTCAGGGTTGATAAGCACCATTGGCTCATCACGTGTTTCTGAAATATCGATAACAACGATGCGTTGGTGGAAATCTACTTGCGTTGCCGCAAGGCCGATACCTTCTTCGTCGTACATGGTTTCAATCATGTCATCAACGAACTTTTGAATCTCTGGGGTAACTTCTTTTACCGGTTTCGCCACGGTACGTAGACGATCATCTGGTAATGTTAATACTTGTAATACAGACATATACACTCGAAATATTGAACTGTGCCGAAACAGCTTAAACCTTGTTGGCTCAATTCTAGACATTTTAGAGGTCAAATGACAGCATCCTGAAGGTAATTCTCAAATCAGATGTCATATATTCAGACCAAGGAACCTAGGTCATGCGTCATTTTTCTCCCATTTTTTCTCTTGTTTGTGCCTCGCTTTCGTTCGCCGCTACGGCTGAAAATAGCGCTCAACCTTTAACCATTAAGCAGGGCGCACCTGAGGCGTATGTGGTGGTAAAGGGCGATACCTTATGGGATATATCTGCGATGTATCTTGATAGCCCGTGGTTGTGGCCAAGGTTATGGCAGGTAAACCCTGAGATAGAAAATCCTCACCTTATTTATCCCGGAGACAAACTGTCGTTGGTTTGGATTAATGGTGAACCTGTCTTGAGCCTCAAGCCTGTTATCAAACTCAGCCCTAAGATTCGTGTTTCTGAGAAGAAAGCAGTACCTACCGTCAACGAGGGACTGGTTCTACCTTATTTACAGTCTGATCGCTTGGTAGAGCAGCAAGATATCGAATCGGCACAACGAGTATTAGGAACCAGTGATGGTAAACGTTTCTTATCGGGTGCAGACCGGTTGTTTATCTCAGGTAACCAACAACATCAAAAGTGGGGTATCTACCGCGCAGTTGAAACCTACCAACGGCAGCAACCCCAAGCGAGTATTACCTCTTTGCGACTGGTCGCCACTGCGCGCTTAAAAGAGGTGGATGCTGAGTTCAGCAGCTTGCAGATAGACACTCAGCTGCAAGAGGTGCTGCTTAATGACCTTGTGCTACCAGAACTTGGTGTTGATCAGGTGAAGCTCTCTACCACGTTTTATCCTGCACCTAGTGCGGCAGGTCAGTTTGCTAATATCTTGGGCTCATTAGATGGCAGCCAGTACAGCGCGAAGAATCAGGTAGTGGTGATCAACAAAGGTTCACAGGATAACCTTCGCCAAGGTTCTATGTTTACCCTCAGTGAAAGCGGTGCTGTGGTGTTTGGTAAGCAGGGTGAATACAGCTATAAAGAGTCTGCGGCGAGTAATAAAGTGCAGCTACCAAGTACCTCGCTCGGTAGCTTGATGGTCATTCGTCCTTATGAGTATTTTAGCCTCGCGTTGATCACTCAGAGCTCTAAGCCTGTTAGCAAGGGCATTCTGGCAGTATCGCCTTTGGATCTTGCTTTGACAGAAGAGGTTAAGGGCACCGAGTGAATGAGCAACAACTGAGTGCTTGGCTAACTCTAAGTTTTGTTCCTCAATTGGGTGGCAAACGCCTTTCTCGCCTGCTGAGTATCGATTCCCCTTCGAACATTGTTGGCTACTCAAGCCAGCAGCTGCAAGTGATGGGTTTATCAGGCAAACAAATTTCTTATCTAAGAGAGCAAGCCCCAAGAGAAGTGGAGGCTTGCTTATCATGGCAAGCAAAACAGCCTAACCATCACATCATTACCCCTAATTGCCCACGTTATCCCAAACTGCTTAATGAGATTGCCTCTGCGCCCAGTGTTCTTTTCGTTAAAGGTCACGTTGAAAAACTGATCGAGCCTCAAATCGCGATGGTCGGCAGCCGCAATGCCAGTATTGAAGGACTGCAGACCGCCAAGTCCTTCGCCAAAGAGTTTGTCCAAAACGGTTTAATTGTCACCAGTGGCTTAGCTTTAGGTATCGATGGCTATGCTCATGATGGTGCTCTAGATAAAAGAGGGGAAACTTTTGCAGTGTTGGGGTCTGGCTTGGACTCCATTTATCCTGCCCGCCACCGAAATCTAGCTGAGAGGATCTGTGAGAACGGAGCGCTGATTTCAGAGTTTCGTCCAAGCGCCAAACCACGACCTGAACATTTCCCCCGTCGTAACCGTATTATAAGTGGCTTGTCGTTAGGAACCTTGGTGGTGGAAGCAGCTGAAAAGAGTGGTTCTTTGATTACGGCTCGCTATGCCATGGAGCAAGGCCGAGAGGTGTTTGCGCTGCCCGGTTCAATTCATAGCCCAACCAGTCGCGGAGGTAATAGCTTAATTAAAGCTGGAGCATGTTTAGTACAAAATGCTCAAGATGTTCTGATTGAAATAAAGAGTCTGTTAAACTGGTCTATAGATCAGCAGCCGAGCTTATTCGAACCTACGCCGAATGAGGGTGAAAATGAACAATTGCCATTTCCACAGCTGTTAGCTAACGTAGGATTAGAGGCGACACCCGTTGATATTTTGGCACAGAGAACCCATATACCTGTGCATGAAGTCATGATGCAGCTTTTAGAGCTTGAGCTCTCAGGGCATGTTGTTGCAGTTTCCGGTGGCTATATTCGAAAGGGGAGAGGCTAAGCTATGATGATGGACATACTGATGTACTTGTTTGAAACCTACATCCATAGCGATTCTGAATTGCAGGTGGATCAAGACGAACTTGAAGATGAACTTCTTCGAGCGGGGTTTCACCAAGATGATATTTATAAGGCTCTCCATTGGTTAGAAGACCTTGCTGCACTGCAAGATACCGATAACCAAGCGGCGATTACTATGTGCTCTAATACCTCGATGCGTGTTTACACAAGTAAAGAGATATCACGTATTAATATGGAGTGTCGTGGTTTCTTGTTGTTCCTTGAGCAGATCAACGTCCTCACGACAGAGATTCGTGAAATGGTGATTGATCGTGTCATGGGGTTAGAGACCAATGAATTTGAGTTGGATGATCTGAAGTGGATTATCTTAATGGTACTGTTCAATGTACCGGGTAATGAAAGTGCTTACACGCAAATGGAAGAGCTGTTGTACACCAAAGAGCAAGGTATCTTGCATTAATACAGGCTTATCATGAGTAGTAAGATTGATAATCAGCTTTTTTCAGCACATGAACATGCGTTAGAGCATGAACCATGTCCACAGTGTGGTGGGGAGCTTCAGCTTCGCCATGGTAAGCACGGCCCATTTTTAGGCTGTAAGCAGTATCCGAGCTGTGATTACATCAAGCCTCTTCATCAAAATGATGGTCATGTGGTGAAAGAGCTGGGCGTTCCGTGTCCTAAATGCCAAAACGAATTGGTATTAAGGCAAGGTCGCTTTGGGATGTTCATTGGCTGTAGCAGTTATCCAGAGTGTAATCACATCGAATCTTTGGACCAACCGAAAGAACAACCTGAAGAGCAGCCACTTGTTGCCTGCCCTGAGTGTGGTCGAGGCCACTTGGTTGAGCGTAAATCTCGCTATGGTAAAACTTTTTATGCGTGTGATAACTACCCTAAGTGTAAGTTCGCCGTTAATCAGCCACCAGTTATAGGTCGTTGTGAAGAGTGCCAGTTCCCGTTGTTACTTGAGAAGAAAACAGCCAGTGGCACTAAGAAGCAATGTGCTGATCGCAAGTGTCATCACATTCAATCTCAGTAGTCATGTTAATCACAGTAAGTGAATGACCAGAAACAAAAAAACGGCGCTCACTGAGCGCCGTTTTTGTATCCAATAAACTTTTTATATCAATAAGCCAATGTAGGCTTACTTCATCTGCTCAGCAAACTCATGCACAGCAGGGTAGGCTTGCTTATCAAGAATCTCAGCCAATGAGCACAAAGCTCTTTGTAATTCTGCGTTGTAGTCAGCGCTCACGTTAATGTGACCCATCTTGCGACCTGCACGCTTTTCTTTGCCATACCAATGAACATGACAACCACCTTGAGCAAGAATAGCCTCAGGAAGAGTATCTTCGCCAAGAATGTTGATCATTGCGGTTGGACGAATCAGTTTAGTGCTACCTAGTGGCATGCCACACACTGCACGTAGGTGGTTTTCAAACTGACAAGTCTCTGCGCCTTGTTGCGTCCAGTGGCCCGAGTTATGAACACGTGGTGCAATCTCATTAACAAGCAGTGAACCTTGAACATCAAAGAACTCAAGTGCTAGCACGCCAACGTAATCTAAACGCTCAGCAATGGCAGTGAACATGGCTTTAGCTTGCTCTTGCAGTTCAATGTCATCAATCGCTGTCGATAAGCTCAACACGCCGTCGGTGTGAACATTCTCAGCCAGTGGATACACTTGAACCTCGCCATTGGTATCACGAGCACCAACCAGTGATACTTCGCGGTCAAACGGAACAAACTCTTCAGCCACAATCGCTTGGTTGTCTGTTGCAGCGATGCACTCAGCCATTTCTGCCCAAGTCGCGTCAACATTGTCTAATGTCTTTAAGCGCCATTGGCCCTTGCCGTCGTAGCCGCCAAGTGTGCTCTTCAACACCATTGGTAAGCCAACGTAAGCAATTGCAGCGTCAAAGTCTTCGCGAGAGTTAACCACGTAGTACTTAGCATTCTTCACGTTCGCTTCGTCTAACAGGGCTTTTTCAAGACGACGGTCACCGCCAGCTTTGATTGCTTCTGTTGTCGGTAAGAACTTACCGCTGCGCTCACATACCTCAAGAACATCGTGAGGGATATGTTCGAATTCAGCAGTAATGACGTCCGCACGCTCAATCGCATTGTCTAAGCCGTTGCCTAGAATCGCTTGCGTTAATGGGTGAACAATGTTTTTGCTGCCAACATCAAAAGCAGAAATTTCAATATTCAGCGGTGCCCCAGCTAGGGACATCATGCGAGCAAGTTGGCCTGCGCCTAACACAAGAACATGCATGGGAATTAGTCCTCTGCAGGGTTTGGATTAGCCAGAACCGTTTCTGTTTGCTCAGAGCGGAACGCTTCTACTTTGGCCATCACTTCTTCATTGTGAGTACCAATGATTTGAGCTGCTAGGATACCAGCATTGGCAGCGCCAGCTTCACCGATAGCCAAAGTACCTACCGCAATGCCTTTTGGCATCTGTACGATAGAAAGCAGAGAATCCATGCCTTTCAGTGCTTTAGACTGAACAGGAACACCTAAAACAGGTACGCTTGTGAAAGCTGCAGCCATGCCCGGAAGATGCGCAGCACCGCCAGCACCAGCAATAATCACTTTAATACCGCGCTCTTTCGCACTGGTTGCGTAATCAGCAAGCAACTGAGGTGTGCGGTGAGCAGAAACCACTTTTGTTTCGTACGCCACGCCAAACTGATCCAACATTTCTGCAGCTAGCTTCATTGTTGGCCAATCAGATTTAGAACCCATGATAATACCGACAGTCATCTCAAACTCCTTCAGGTACGATTTAATTAGTGATTAGATATTTTGCGCGCATTATACGGGTAAAATTGCTCAAGGAAAACGTTTGCGTCAGTCTAAGTTGTTAATTGATACATTTTATAAACAAATAGCTTTAGTCACAGTGAATGATAATTTGTACACTTAGCGAGTTCGATAACAGAATTAATGAGGCAACCCTTGGATAACTTTCAACATACTTTGCAGGCATTACAACAAGGTGAAGTCATTGCTTACCCGACTGAAGGCGTTTTTGGGGTCGGTTGTGATCCCGATAATCCACAAGCCATTAAGAAATTGCTCGATTTAAAACAGCGGCCGATGGAGAAAGGGTTGATCCTAATTGCTGCGAGTTACGAGCAGTTGCTGCCCTATATTGACGAAAGCCAGTTGACGGAAGCGCAGTTAGCGACCGTAAAAGCAACATGGCCGGGACCAGTGACTTGGATAATGCCAACCAGCGCTAAAGTAACAGACTGGGTCAGCGGCCAGTTTGATTCCATCGCGGTACGAGTGACGGATCACCCTTTGGTTCAAAGAATGTGTAATGAGTTCGGCAAGCCGTTAACCTCGACCAGTGCCAACCTGACTGGCGAGCCGCCTTGTATGACGACTGAAGAAGTTCAACAGCAACTAGGTCAACACTTAGTCGCGATTCTAGAAGGTCAAACGGGTGGTCGTGAGAAGCCAAGCGAAATTAGAGATGCAAAAACGTCGAAAATATTAAGACAGGGTTAAACTCTGCAAAGGAAGAAAGATGTCAGCAATTGATAAAGAAGCAGTAAAACAGTTTTTACTGAGCCTACAAGATTCGATTTGCCAGCAGCTTGAGCAAGCTGATGGTACTGCACTGTTTGAAGAAGATGCATGGCAGCGTGAACCTGGCGAGCGCCTTGGTGGCGGTGGTCGTACTCGCGTGATGACCAACGGTGCGGTATTTGAGCAAGGTGGGGTTAACTTCTCTCACGTAGCGGGTAAGGCAATGCCTGCCTCAGCCACGGCTCATCGCCCTGAATTAGCTGGACGTAAGTTTGAGGCTATGGGGGTTTCATTAGTTATCCACCCTAAAAACCCATATATCCCAACCTCACACGCCAACGTACGATTCTTTATTGCGGAAAAAGAAGGGGAAGACCCGATTTGGTGGTTTGGTGGCGGTTTTGACTTAACGCCATTTTATCCTTTCGATGAAGACTGCCAATCTTGGCATCAAACCGCTAAAGATCTTTGTGCGCCGTTTGGTGATGATGTTTATCAAGAGCATAAAGAGTGGTGTGATAAATACTTCTACCTGCCTCACCGAGACGAAACACGCGGTGTGGGTGGTCTGTTCTTTGATGATCTGAATGAGTGGGGTTTCGATAAGAGCTTTGCTTATATGCAGGCTGTCGGTGAAGGTTTTGCAGCCGCTTATCTACCAATAGTTGAGCGTCGTAAAGCGACACCTTATAGTGAGCGCGAGCGTGACTTCCAGCTATATCGTCGTGGTCGCTATGTTGAGTTTAACTTAGTGTATGACCGAGGCACCTTATTTGGCCTGCAAAGTGGTGGTCGCACAGAGTCTATATTGATGTCTATGCCACCGTTGGCTCGTTGGGAATATCGCTATGAACCACAAGCGGGCTCACCAGAAGCTCTGCTTTATAGTGACTACCTCAAACCTCGAGTTTGGTAGTTCTTCCTTCCTTATAGGGATAGTGATAGGGTCATCTATATAGATGACCCTTTTTTTCTGTTAGGTAAGGATATGACACAGCAAGTAGATCGTTATGCCGTTTTCGGTAACCCTATTGGGCAAAGCAAATCGCCATTCATTCACACATTATTTGCTCGCCAAACCAGCCAACAACTTACCTATACAGCACTCCAGCCAGAACAAGGTCAATTCATCACTGCTGCTCAAGCATTTTTTAGTGAAGGTGGGAGAGGGTGTAATGTCACTGCGCCTTTTAAAGAAGATGCCTATCAGTTCGCTAATCGCCTGACTGAGAGAGCTGAACTAGCAGGTGCCGTAAACACACTTAAGAAGCTCGATGATGGAGAGATCATTGGTGATAACACCGATGGTGAAGGTTTAGTTCAAGATCTTCTTCAACATCAAGTAGTCCTAGAAGGGGCTCGCGTTCTTCTACTTGGTGCTGGTGGTGCTGCTCGAGGAGTGATTCAACCTCTACTCGACCAAAAGCCACAACAGTTGGTAGTCGCTAATCGAACCAGTTCAAAGGCTGAACTTCTGGCTGAGATGTTTTCTTCACATGGAAACATCAAAGGAATGGGGTTAAGTGATGTTAATGAAGGGTTTGATGTCATCATTAACTCGACCTCGTCTGGTCTAAGTGGTCAGCTTCCTGAAATTTCTGAGATTATCTTCAATTCGAATAGTGCTGTTTATGACATGGTTTACGGATCTGGAACGACGGTATTCAATCAGTGGGCATTAGATAACGGTGTTCATGCTGCTTATGATGGCTTGGGTATGCTAGTGGGGCAGGCAGCAGAGAGCTTTATGCTTTGGCGTGGCCTTCGTCCGGGAACAAAACAGATTTTAAGAGAATTACGTAAAAACCTAGAGATGTAATGAGGTATTTATAAAAAATGAATCAATCAATTCTATTTCCTGATATCCAAGATTGGGATGAAGAAAATCAATCAATCATCTTCCCAGCACAGCAGTCGGGTGCACTGATTGAGTGTATTATGTCTATTGAAGAGTTGTCTCGATTGGCAGGTAAAGATATAGAAGAAAGCGATCAAGCTTTAGTTATCTTTTCAGAGTTACGTTTTGATATTGAAGAGCTAGCTGAAGAGTTAATAGAAGAAGAGGAGTATGACTCCTCTAATCGGATTCAGATCAAAGCGCTTTAGACTGAAATTACAGAGTCTAGATAGTCATTTTTATTCTGAACGTAGTTGTCTGCAGACTTCTGTAGAAAGGCACGCTCTTTATCATTTAATGGGCGAGCTTGTTTTACTGGGCTTCCTACATAGAGGTAACCGCTTTCAAGTACCTTGTTTGGTGGCACTAAGCTACCAGCACCAATCATCACTTCTTTTTGGATAATCACGCCATCCAACACGATCGCTCCCATACCAACAAGTACACGATCCTCAATAGTGCAGCCATGCAGCATTACTTTATGCCCGATAGTGACATCATTACCTATTAAGAGAGGATAACCGTCAGGGTTTTCAGCATTCTTATGGGTGACGTGCAAGACACTACCATCTTGGATATTCGTTCTCTCTCCAATATGAATGTGGTTCACATCCCCTCGAGCTGCAACCAAAGGCCACACGCTAGAGTCGTTACCGATTTTGATATCACCAACCAGTACTGAACTGGTATCTATATAGACACCTTGCCCAATCTGAGGGGATATTCCTTTATAACTGCGTATTGAACTCATAAATCCTCCTTTATATAGGCACCTTAAGCCCTTAATTAAGAGGAATACTAGTGAAAATGGGGTGTTTTGAACAAAAAACGCTCGAACAATCAAAAAAGTAAGAAAAACTTCAAAAAGGGCTTGCCAGTGTGATCGAAATCTCTATAATGCCACCTCGCTGACACGGGATGGCTTCGTAAGAAACCAAAACGAATCAGCAGGTCAAATTAGCCAAGCTAAGCGCTTGAAAAAAGTTTTGAAAATAGTGGTTGACACTAAAACTTAAATCGCTAAAATGGCCGTCCGATTTGAGCGAAGCTCAAAAAGGAAAAGCTCTTTAACAATTTAAACCTATCAATCTGTGTGGGCACTCGTTGATGAATATCAAAACGTTTTATCATTAGATAAAACAGATTCTTCGGAATCAACTTTGGTTTCAATGAACTGAGTGACCAATACAAATAACTACTTTCTCTTGTAGAAA